>PBCP01000060.1 GCA_002717145.1 Planctomycetaceae bacterium
TGGAGCTTTTCCTCGAGTTCAGCCTGTTGTTTTTCATCAACAACCTGCCGAGCCACATCCACCAGCCCGAGAATATCTCCGAGCCCCAGAATTCGGCCCGCCATTCCCTCCGGTCGGAAAGGTTCCAGCGAATCAAGGTGTTCCCCCGTTCCGATGAACTTAATTGGTACACCAGTTACGGATTTCACCGACAGTAACGCTCCACCTCGAGCATCACCATCGAGTTTGGTCATAATGACGCCGTCAAGTTCCAAAGCTTCGTTAAAGGCTTTGGCACTATTGACTGCATCCTGACCCGTCATACCGTCCACCACCAGGAAAACCTGATGAGGCTGTACTTTGCGATCGATGTTGATCAACTGAGCCATCAATTCTTCATCGATAGCAAGCCGACCTGCAGTATCCAAAATGACGACATTTGCGCCATTCGCTTTCGCCTGCTTTACTCCGTTTTGACAAACCTTTACCGGATCAGTTGAATCCTCTTCCGAATAGACCGGAATGCCCAACTGTTCTCCCAGCACATGCAACTGCTGTACAGCTGCAGCACGCTGGAGGTCAGCCGCGACCAGCATCGGGTTGCCACCGGACTCCCGGATCAGTCGAGCCAGCTTCCCGGTGGTCGTGGTTTTACCAGACCCCTGCAGACCACAAAGCATGATGATATTAACATCGTGGTCAAGGGAAAGTGCTGAATCTTCTATTCCCAGAATGTCGATCAGCTCGTCACGTACGATCCCAATAACTTGCTCACTGGGGTCAAGTGACAATAATACTTTTTCTCCCAGTGCCTTTTCCGTGACATTGCCCATAAAGGACTGCACCACGTCATAGCTTACGTCCGCTTCAAGTAAAGACTGCTCCACTTGCTTCAAACCTTCTCGCATATTGGCTTCAGTCAAACGCCCTTTGCCACTAAGTGACTTGATGGCGCCTTGAAGGCCTTCGGAAAGTCTTTCAAACATGGAATAATCCTGTTACACCTGTGCAGTGATAACGAAATCACCGCCCACGCTTATAAAAATTACAAGCGCACCGCGTACGTTTATAGTCCTATTGGCCTTTGTAAAAACACTACCGGCCTGCAGAACGATAGGAGAAACTCGTATTCTACAATCGAAACTAAAACCTTGTAAATGAGCAGAATACGAAAAAAGCCGGCTTTCGCCGGCTAAAGTGATCTCTCAAAAAGGGAAGACAATATGCGAGACTAAAGTTATACGAGCCTACCGAGCCAACAAAACCCCCTCATACAGCCAATTTTCATAAGGCCTGCTAATACTACTTAGGCTCAATCACGGGTTCTAAACCGTCAAAGGTCATCGTTCCGACCTGACTGGTTTCAAGATTAAACGTCCGAATCAAGTGGTTATTGGTATCAGCTATATATAGAGTACTACCAATCTTTGAAATGCCCGACGGTTCATCGAATTCGCCTACGCCTTCGTCCGAAGTACCGGGATCGCCCGAGCCTGCTATCGTGCGGGTTTCACCAGTCTTGGCGTCGACGACCTTAACTTTGTTGTTATAGGTATCAGCGATATAAATCTTGCCTGCGTCATAGTGAACCCCCAGCACATGCTGTAAGCGAACTTCTGCCTTTTTCCCATCCTTATCTCCAAAAGTGAACAGGCGGGCATTAGGTAAATCAGCTGTCCCCACCACGGTCATCACCGACTTAGTCCTATCAAAAGGAACTCCACGAATGGAACTTCCTTCACTATCGGCCACATAAATGTATTCACCATCTGACGTCAGCCCGGAAGGCTGAGCAAAAGAGCTCGCGCCAACAGCATACGGTACCTTTGGAAGCAGTGGGCCATCGACAATATCCTCTCGTGCATTTCCGGCATAAGGCCCAATCCGCGACTCGTCGAGTGGCATGCTCCAAATCTGATGAGGCCCCGCCATAGCGATATATAAAATTTCATCATGTACCCATAAGGCCCAAGGGCTATTAATCGGTGTTTTCAGCGGAGCTCCGAACCAGGGCCCTGTTTGTTTCGTCTGTGTCACACCTGGGAATGATTCCTGAAAACTAGCCTGGCGTCCTACACCTGCAATAGTCGTAACATTCTTACTGACAAGATCCACTTTCCGAATCATATGGTTTTCAACATCGGCCACATAAAGTGTGTCACCGTGCAGTGCCAGCCCCTGAGGATGATCGAAGGACGCATTCGCATACCCACCGTCGGTTCGTCCAACCTGTCCTGAACCGATCACTTCCTTGACATTGCCCTGAGTATCCGAAATCACAATGCGGTTATGACTGCTGTCGGTGATGTACAACAAATCATTTGACTCGTCAGCTAAAATCTTGCCCGGGTACTTCAACTGAGTAGGTTCTTCCTCGTAACGCTCCAATTCAAATTCAATTGGAGTCTTATCGAGTAGTTTTGCCTTATCATAGTAAGGAATGCAATTCTTGAAGAATCCATCCAGTGATTCAAAATCGATTTCACCACGATTAATCGCGACGAAGAACCCTTCCGGATCAATTACTGTCAAAGTTGGCCAACTATTCACTCCAAACGAATTCCAAAGAAAGTGATCATGGTCATTAACGACCGGGTGGCGAATATCATGACGGAGGATAGCGTCACGAATATTCTCTGTATTCTTCTCTTCATCAAACTTCGCCGAATGCACTCCGATGACCACGATTTCATTGGGATACTTTTCTTCAAGCTTTTTCAACACAGGAAGAATGTGGTGACAATTGATACAACAATACGTCCAAAAGTCGAGGACGACAAATTTACCGCGGAGTTTCTTGAGTGTCAAAGGTTCGGTATTGAGCCACTCAACCTTGCCGGATTTTTTAGCAAACGGTTCACCCGGAATCGGAATTCGACGACTAAATGGATTTTTGTCCTGCAACGCAACGGTTTGCAGTGCCACAGCAGCTCCATCCACCTCAGCTCTTTCGGTTACCCGGTCGACCAAATCCTGTAACTGAGCTACCGACGACGTTTGCTGCTGATTCAATGAAGTCGATGAATCATCACCGCAACCCACAAACAAAAACGTTGCTAAACTACAAATCAAAGCACTTAAACTACGCAACCGCATCAAATCGATCCTCTATTCCATATCAGTCTGCCCTTAAGTCAGATACAGACAATAGATCCTAAAATCGACTACCTGTCCTAACTTGCTCGATTATATCCCAAGGAGTGATTCGAAACCAACTTCTAAAAGGCCGCCAATCCCCCTACTGGCGAATCAATTGAGAACTTTTTTAGAATAGAAACGCTAAACATGTTAAATTAGAAAAACTGTAAGATTTGGCTACCGGTTAAATATTCATCCCACCAATCGTTTGTTATCGATTCTGATGCTATCACTATTGCTAAAACCCGATTTTCGTTCTCACTTCGGGGCTTTCGTCGTTATTACCCTCGCTCTGTTTTTTGCAGACTCCGCCGACGCTCAGCAGTGGGCCAAAAAGATGTTCTCCACACTTGAACATGACTTTGGGACCGTGGCCAAGGATTCAAAACAGGAGTTTCGATTTGAATTTACAAACCTGTATAAAGAAGACCTTCACATCTCAGGTGTGAGGGCGAGTTGTGGTTGCACAATTCCAACAGCAGAACAAGCCATCGTCAAAACATTTGAGAAAGGAAGCATTCTGGCAACCTACAACACAAAGGCCTTTGCAGGGGCACGTGGGGCAACTGTCACTGTTACTTTTGACAAGCCTTATTTTGCCGAGGTCCAATTACAGGTTAACGGCTTCATCCGCACGGATCTTGCCTTTTCTCCCTCGAGCTTAGCCTTTGGAGAATTTTCGCTCAAAGAGAAACCAAGAATGGAATTCAATGTCACACATGCTGGCAACAGTGACTGGATGATCACCGACGTGCGAAGCAAGCATCCATTCTACGAAGTTGAAATTCTGGAGCGAACACAACTCGCCAATCAAGTCGGATACAAACTGGCAGTACAACTAAAAGACAACATTCCGGTCGGCTATCTACAGGACAACTTAATCATTGTTACAAATGATGTGTCCAATCAGGAAATCAAGCTTCCGGTATCAGGCAAGGTTGCAGCCCCGGTCACCCTAAGTCCATCCTCACTACTACTGGGCATAACCAGCCCTGAAACTGAAATCACCAAACGGCTGATACTTCGAGCTGACGAACCTTTCACAATAGAGTCGATCTCCTGTGACTACCCTGGTGTACGATTTAACCCGAGCGGTGAATCCAAGAAGATTCATATCGTGCCGATCACCTTCAATTCGGGTCTTTCTTCGCAAAAAATTCAGGCCATGATTACAGCCAAAGTGAATCTCGATGGCGAAATCATTCTTAAGTGCCCTTTGAGTGCCACCGTGGAATAATGATACGTCACTGACGGCACAGAAATCAAGCCAGCATTAAGTTTTGCTAATGCCTTGATTCTTACATTGGCTTGCAGGGCTCATTGAGGCCTGCTTTTTATCGCTACCAGAAATCCCGCGTTCCAGCTCTCTCATCACTGCCAAAACTTTATGTTCCTGCCACGGTAAAGCGGAAACCTGCACACCAATCGGTAATCCTTCACTTCCCAACTCTGTACGGAATGCCAATTTCACCACCCTATCTCGATTCACATGCCTGTCGCTTTCTTCATTAACTTGAACAATTGACCAGGGAACTATTCCTCCCGGTCCCCCCACAAGATTCTGTAACATGGCATGGCTGGCGGCTGGCAGTAAATCTATTCCATCATCGTGACACATCGCAGGTAAAGCAAAACTGGGACTCAGCATCACGTCAAGCTGTTGGTCGTTAAATGCCTGCGCAAACTTTCTGCGATACGTATTAATAGCATCGATCAGCAACCAATAATGCTTCGCACTCAAACCTCGCCCAGCATCTACCAAAACGGCCTGATAGTACTGCCCCAATCGTTTTAACAGCCAGGAAATAGACGGCCGAATCCAACCGGGAATCCGGGTAGCTCTCACCAGTTTCTTAAATGCCTGATGTAAACGGCTCCCTTTAAGTACGTACCGAGCTTGGAAACCACCATCAGCAGACATCGCTCCTACATATAAACGGAACATCACTTCCGCATTTGGCACGCTGAAACTTTCCACGACAGCCCCCTTTGTCTCGAGATATGCTGCTGCTTCACGAACAGACCGCCGAATCGCTGGCGAAGGCCTAAAGAATCCGTCATCCTCGACGACTCCCACGCGTAATCCTTCCACTGAATCAGGTATATTCTGTAATCCGACCGGCGACTGTTCGAGCGAATGGACTTGCGTTAAATCACCAATCATCACCTGCAACATACATTCCAAATCGGCGACGCAGTGTCCCATGGGACCTGGCTGAGCAAGCATCGCTTCCATGCCTTTGAAATTACCGCGAGAACCGCGTCTGGTCAGCATGCCATTAGTCGGCTTCAGTGAAAAGATACCCGAGAAATGCGCTGGCACCCGCAAGCTTCCTCCCAGGTCATTACCTAGTCCTAAATAAGAGCCACCTGCGGCTAGAATGGCAGCTTCTCCTCCTGAACTGCCCCCCGGCGTCCGATCGATATTCCAGGGATTTTTCGTACGGCCATAGACCGGGTTTACACACTCATGCCAAAGCATCATTTGTGGGATGTTGGTTTTTCCCAGAACAACAGCACCTGCATCTTTGAGACGTTGCACCATAACGCCATCCTGTTCAGATTGACGGCCGGCGAGTCCATCGACTCCCAAACAACAGTCTGTACTCTCGACAAAAAAGCACTCTTTGATGGTCACCGGTACACCATGCAATGAGCCCACAAATTCACCTTGCTTGGCTAGTTGGTCCAGTCGCTTAGCATCCTCCAGCGCCTTATCAAACTGTGGGATGACGACTGCATTGATCTCGTTATTAACCTGTTTGATACGATCGATGCACCGTTGGGTTAACTCCACAGAAGAGGCTTCACCCGCACGAATCCTCTCGGCGGCTACCACAGCACTAAGCTTTTCAGATCCAACAAGAGCAAGTTGCTCACGCATGAAGTCTTTCCAGAAAACTCGATTTAAATTTATTGCGGAGAGGCCGCCAGTTCAACTGCTGCACCAAACACGATTACCAGTTCTTCCGAACCAAGATAATTCCTTACGTCCCGACGAGGCCGACGAATGAGGCTTCCAAGAACCAAGCTGGACATATCCTCGCCAACGGGCCTAGCAATTTCTGGCGAATATAATAACGGTAGTTCGAGCTGAGTTCCGTCAAGTTGCAACGTTAGACGACGGTACCCACTAATCGTTTCCTCTTTCCCCACACTACGTGCCGTGAACAGAACTCCTTCTCGAGCACTTTGCCGGGTATTCAACCCACTTTCAAATTCCTCATTCATCAATGCCATAATTTCGCGACGGCCAGACAGTTCCTCAAAAAACGAATATGCACGGGACACTCCATCAAAACTCTCACTCATATCAGGATCCTGGTATGTAATACCAGAAGCAAGTTGTCCAAGAGACAAAAAAAGTTCTTTACGTTCAATCTGCCTTAGATTCTCACTTGCGTCTTCTTTAAGATCATCCCACTGCTTCAGACTATCGCGTGCCTGTTCAAACATGTTATCGATGACCAAAGTCTGGAACACAAACGATTCACGAACGTATTCGGTAGGCGAAAATGGTGCGGGTCCCGGCGGTTTAGCCTGAGCTGCAATTTCATCAATGGTTGGGTTTTGATCGTTATCTGTGTCAGTGGCTGTTCCAAACGGATTCCCTACATCCGAGCCACCAAGTTGCACTTCGTCCATTGGGCCCACGTTAAAACCGGTCCCCTGTTGTAAAGGATTCGTTAGCGGAAGGTGCTCGTCTTCCTGTGCCGATTCCTCGTTAGTTTCATCTTCCTGAACTACATTCTCATTCAAGGACTGCGGCACTATTACCCGCAGAAATCCCAGTGACTCTTCGGCATAGATTTTTTTCCCGAGTCCGACAGGGTCTCGAGGTTCATCAGGTACATGCCAAAGGACTAGTTGAGCCAGTGGCAAAGCCAACGCTCCTCCCAAAAACACCTGAATGATTGTCTTGATTGAAGAGCCACCCGATGACTGACGCGTTGCAGCACGTTCTGATATCGAGCGAGTCGGAGCGGACTCTTCTTCAAAAGCAAATGCCGCATGACTTGCAGATTCAACATTTTGGGGGGCCAACTTCAATTCAGATTCGTTCACCGCCCCAGGGTCCGACACAATCCTCAGTTCCGGAGGCAGTAATTCTTTGATGACTGATAGCTCATACTCAGCATCACACAGTGGACACTGAACCGTTGCCTCTTCACTAGCCGATGGAACCAACACCTCTTCCTGGCATTCGGGACATTTGGCAATCGCCATTTATCGTCTCCCTGACCCTTACCGGATCGCTCTCTTCTTTTTTGTTAACCGCAACTAATTCTATGCCATCCACAGGGCACAGGCCAACGAAAGATCAAATTCCATAGAGCGGATTTAGTTTCACCTTTAAGTGATCTATTAAATATGTGTGCGTCAGGGGTTCTCCGGTAACTTCTACCACCAATTCAGCAGGAGTCACATTTCTTCCTCGTCGGTGAATCTTCTCACTTGCCCAATGCTTTAGTTCAAGAAATTCTCCACGTCGGAACAACTCATCTAATCCGCCTAATTCCTTATCTGCCTGCTGATAAAATTGGGCCGCATATAGGTTACCCAATGAATAAGTGGGGAAATAACCGACTAACCCAGCACTCCAATGCACATCCTGCATAACTCCGTCTGCATCCGTAGGAGGCTGAATCCCCAGATACTCCTGATATTTTGCATTCCAGGCAGCTGGTAAATCAGCCGGAGTAATTTCTTCGTCGATCAGAGCCTGTTCTAATTCAAACCGTATGATGATATGCAGATTGTAAGTCAATTCGTCTGCCTCAACTCGAATCAATGATGGCTCAACATGATTGATCGCAAAGTAGAAATCATCTAATGCCACATCACTCAGGCTTGTGAATTCCTGTTGTGCCCGGGAATACCAAAAATCCCAGAAGGGCCGGCCTCGTCCGACTTGATTCTCCCACATCCGCGACTGAGATTCGTGAATCCCAAGAGAAAGATAGTGTCCGGGACCTAGGCCATAGTGAGATTTTCGTAAGCCTTGATCATAAATCCCGTGCCCTGCTTCATGGAGAATTCCAAAAAATGCCATATTGAAGAAGTTACTGTCATACCGAGTTGTAATTCGGCAATCATCGGGACCAGCTTCCGTACAGAACGGGTGATGTGTAACGTCCAGACGGCCTCGATCGAATTCAAAGCCAATGGCCTTTGCAGCCTGCGATCCAAATCTTTCCTGAATATCAACCGGGTAATGCCTGGTAAGAATACTTCGGTCCGGTGATTTCCCGCTTCCCTGAATAGCCTCCAGCAGTGGCACCAAATCCCGACGCAGTGCCTCCAAGGCTGCGCGAACGGTACTGGTCTTTTCCCCTGGTTCATAGTCGTCCAGAAGGGCATCATAACGACACTCTTCATAGCCAATTGCATCGGCCTGTTCTCTCTTCAACTTATAAACGTTTTCGAGATAGGGAAGAAACTTGCTGAAATCGTTTTCACGTCGAGCTTCAACCCAGGCATGCTGCCCATCATTTGTGGCTCTCGTCAATGCTTCCACCAACTCCGCAGGCAACTTAGTTTGCTTGTCATAGTTGCGTTGAGCTTCCCGGATCACGGTGGCTGAGTCACTGTGAGGATCAGCTGTTAAATCGGTATCCTGCACGGAGGCCAGCCATTGACCTATTCGTGGATCTGTTTGTTTTTCGTGAACTAACTTAGCGACATACGCCTGCTGCTCGGTTCGGTAGGAACTTCCGGTTTCCGGAAGTTTACAGCGAGCGTCCCAATCAAGTAACGACTCGATTGAGTTCAACAAGGCGATTTCCCGTGCATGAGCACACAAGTTTTCAAAAGCATCTGACATAAACTCTGTCCGTTCCAAACATTAAACAAACTCACATACGGTCACTTTGAGCCGACGTGATTCTGTATTAGTGTATCGCAGTAAGCGTCCCGAGAAAATCACCACCGACCATTCGATCTCGCGTAGCCTAAAGATCATTAAAAATTAAGTCATAACCAATGATAAACAAAGCCATATCGACGATCGCATGACTACCCCACACGGCAACAAAATTACCTGAACGGCCATATAGCCATGCCCAAACTCCCCCTCCTACGGCGACTCCCAGTGAAAACGAGTAGGCTAATGGTGAAGTCAGCCCAAAAAAGACAACCATGATCACAACATGGTGAGCCATAAAACCCAGACTGGAAATAATGATCGCCAGCGAATCGGAAATCGTACGGGTCAGCCGCTTATATACAAACCATCGCCAATAATACTCTTCCATTGCTGAGTGAATGAGTGAGTAAAACGTAGCGAAGGCGGCATAGGCCCAGATACTGTTCAATCCAAATCCCTGAACTTTACCGAGCACTTTTGATTTCAAATGGAAGTAAGGGGCCGAGCCTTTAATGATGAAGAAATACATCAACAATGCAGCAACTAAAATCACGCTACCAAAAATCAGTCCCACTTTGATTGCGGGTTTCTTCCAAATGGGAAGTTCAATCGACTCACGACAAATGAGGAAAGTAAAGATTGCTGGAAATAAAAACTGTATCCCCTTCAAAACACTAAACACTGTATTTTGACTGCTCGTTTCCTGCCCATTCATAAACACGAAATAGAAGACCGTGAGTACAAAGGGGTAGCTCAGGGCAAACCAGAGCGAAGCCGGAATTCTTGAGGCTACTGACGGCTGGCCTGACTGAATAACAGGCAACTCTTTTTCACAGATCATGTCAGGCTCCATCTAGTCTGACGCAAGATGGCTTGAGAACTGCCTGCCATCTTCTCGTACCAAACACTCAGCAACTTGCCTTCACTCAACTCTACTGTCGTTACATAGCCTAGATCATAATTATCCGCCTCGTCACTCAGAGTAATAGGGGCTGACCAGGACTGGCCTTCGTCTTCACTTAGTCGGGCCTGATTGCCCATCGAGCCTCGACGATATCCATACGACATCAGCAAGCGTCCGTCACTCAGACGTAATAAATGTGACGGGAAGCCCCAGACACCAATCGAATGGGGCACACTCCAGGTCGCTCCGCCATCAGACGATTCAGTTTGCAAGGTTTCTCCCGCGTTGTTGGTATTATGATTACGAATGTGCACAATCAGCTTTCCACTGGGGGCTTCCACTGCATGTAATTCATGATAGCGATCAGAATTATCGCCGTCGCGCGTCGGTATACGAGCCTGGGGCTTCCAGGTCAGCCCATCATCCTCTGAGACAACGGACCCAATGTAACTATCTTCACGCCACAGGTGCTTACCTGCGTAAAGCTGATTTCCGTTGGATAGCTGAATAGGGCCATGCGGGCTATTGAGAAGACAATCGTATGGCTGGGACCAGGTGATGCCTCCATCGGTCGAACGAATCATCCAGGTACCTAAAGTTGCTTGCAATTCCTCCCCTGTAACTCGGCGATGCGCATTTTGCCAGCGTTTCAGGCGGCCTGCCTCCCAGCTCTTGTCCTTTTCAGCTTTTTTCAAAACGGAAACATAGGCATTCGACGTGAAGGTCCTAGCCAGCAAAGTGCCCTGATCAGTTTCGAGAATCCCGGCATCTCGGTCGTCGATTGGCGTATCGAGAATAGTCTGAGGCAACAACCAGTTCTTTCCCTGATCATTGCTTCGATAAAACTGGACGGATCCGAAGGGACAAACATGCGATTCACGAGTACCTGACGCTACCAAAATAAGCTGACCATTACTCCTTTTTGCCAGTGTAGGCCATCCACTATAGTGCCCTAGACTGACATCAATAACCTCAGGTATTTCCACATCCGCTGTGGGTACTGCCTTGCTTTTGCGCGATAGGAATACAGAGGCCACTGTAGCCATTGATAGTTGGGTGAAAGTTCTTCGTTTCATAACAGCTACCTGCTGTGAGGGGGAAATGGAAGCAGAGGTTAATCTTAGTAAAGTTCGATTAAAAACGCGTTTTTTTTTGAAAACAAGGGTTCCAATTTCTCAATTCTTCTCAAGAATTTCTCAGCTCAAGACGTTTTGACGTTAAATACACCGCCATCTCGTTCTAATTACTACTCACTAACGTTTTCCGGAGTCTAGAAGATGAATCTCAGGCAACACGGAATTAGTAACTTAAGCGTCTATCGTAACCTTGCACCTGCAGCCTTATATGAGCATGCGGTGCAATTTGATCAGGCTGAAATCACATCTTCGGGTGCGTTATGTAATCGATCTTTCGAAAAGACCGGTCGCAGCCCACTCGATAAACGCATCGTTGACAATCCTGAATCGCGGGATAGCCTATGGCGGGGTTCGGTCAATATGCCACTGAGTGAGAAATCGTACCAGGCCAATCGTTTACGTGCCGTCGAGTATCTTGATGGCTGTGACCATCTTTATGTGGTTGATGGATTTGCCGGTTGGGATCCCCAGTATCGTCTAAAGATTCGAGTCATCTGTGCACGCCCCTACCATGCCCTTTTTATGCACAACATGCTAATTCGCCCTTCAGCACTAGAACTTGCGGATTTTGGACGCCCGGACTACACCATTCTCAATGCCGGTGAATGTTTGGCTGATATCGATTTAGAAGGCAATTCAAGCACCACCAGCGTCGCCTTAAACCTTGAGTCCAAGGAACTAACCATCCTCGGAACCCAATATGCGGGAGAAATGAAAAAGGGGGTGTTTACTATCATGCACTACCTGATGCCGAATTCCGGTATCCTGTCCATGCATTGCAGTGCCAATCAAGGAAATGATGGAGATGTCGCCCTCTTTTTTGGGCTGTCAGGAACGGGCAAAACCACTCTCTCTGCTGATGCTTCCCGATCTCTTATTGGAGACGACGAGCACTGCTGGACGGATAATGGGATATTCAATATTGAAGGCGGATGCTATGCCAAAGTTATCGACTTAACTTCTGAATCCGAACCTGAGATCTTCAAGGCGATTCGATTTGGAACGGTGTTGGAAAACACGTACGTCGACCCGGAAAACCGGGATGTGGACTATACCGACACAGATCTAACTCAAAACACGCGGGCAGCCTATCCGATTCACTTCATTGACAATGCAGTCGTGCCATGTGTCGGCGGACACCCAACAAACATTGTCTTTCTAACTTGCGATGCCTTTGGTGTCTTACCACCGGTCTCACGGCTTACGCCGGAACAGGCCAGCTATTATTTTCTAAACGGGTACACCGCCAAAGTTGCAGGTACAGAAATGGGAGTCAGTGAGCCGGAAGCTACATTTTCAACCTGTTTCGGGGCAGCCTTCCTAGTCCATCACCCCAACACTTACAGTCGTATGTTGGCTGACAAAATGAAGCAGCATGAAACCAATGCATGGCTGGTCAACACCGGCTGGTCCGGGGGAGGTTTCGGCGAAGGCAGCCGTATAAGCCTGCGTAACACAAGAGCCATTATTAATGCGATTCATCGTGGTGTACTGGCAGAAACCTCTACCTACACGGAGCCTGTGTTTGGGTTAGCAATCCCCCACGGTGTTCCGGACTGTCCCGATGGCATTCTAATTCCGCGTAATACCTGGCAGGATCCTCAAAAGTATGATGTTGCTGCTACAACGTTAGCTGAACAATTTCACGCAAACTTTGCACAATACATGGATGAAGTTGATCCGCTTATCGTGGCGGCCGGCCCGCCTGTGTCACTACGTAAAACCGGGTAGCTCGCTTCACACACGAAACCCACCAAGATCTTACGTCTGACTTGAGTAACAAATTCATGACCAAACTGGCTTTTAATATCCTCAAGCTACGACGAGATACAAATCTCAAATCAGTTGAGTTTTTTGAACAGATCGAATCGACCAACACAGCCGCTCTCAATCGACTCGCGGTGGAAACCGATCTCGACAATGTGTTAGTTCTCACTGCCAATCAAACCGCGGGGCGTGGACGTGGTAATCACCGGTGGCATGCAGGTACTGGAGCACTTACATTCTCACTTATCCGTCACTTCTCCAATCTGTCGGGCAATGAACTGGCAACGCTTGGGCTGGCAACTGGCATCGGTACCGCAGAAGCTCTGCAGGAATTCACCGAAACTCCCATACGATTGAAGTGGCCAAACGACATTTATGCTGAAGGGAAGAAACTGGGAGGCATCCTGATTGAAACCCACCCGACCGCTTCTCAAACTCCTGTGATCGGCATTGGGTTAAACATCAATAATGCGATTAAGCAGCATGCTCCTCACGAGGTTGCTGACGCAAGCATCTCTTTAATCGATTTAATCGGTACAACCAGCAACCTAACAGACTTATTGATAGTTTTGCTCAATCGATTAGACAACTTTTACATGCAACTTAACGCAAAAAGGGCTGATATCCCTGCGCTTTGGAATCCGCGTTGTATGTTAAAAGGTAGTGAGGTAGATTTCGTTCAAGGTGATATTGACTATCAGGGCACCTGTCATGGCGTGCAGGCTGATGGGGCATTACTAATGGAAGTAAGCGGCGAAATCAGGCCTTTTTATTCGGGCTCAGTCAATCTGTAAAAGAACGAAACTCTAGGATTATTCGTATTACAGAAATGGTTTGCAAAGTCCGTAAGAACTACCATTTATCGATACAGAATCAAATCCGGTCTCGTTATGTCAGATACATCCGTGTCACCCAAATCTACTAGTCTTAAAACCTCAGAACTCATCGCACTTTTGTGCTTTGTCCTTTCTGGATTTGCGGCGTTGGTCTACGAAATTAGCTGGATTCGTAAAGCTAGTGTCATCGTAGGTGGAACTACCTATGCGGTGAGCACGGTCCTGGCAGTGTTCTTCGGCGGATTAGCGATCGGTAGCCATGTCTTTGGCAAACGTACGCAAAACCAAAAAAATCCTATTAAACTCTACGGCAAGCTTGAGATAGGTATCGGAATCTTGTGTATCGCGAGTGTCTTCTTATTGCCGCTTATCGATTCAATCTATACTTCTGTTTACGATTCAATCCGTGGATCAATTTTAACATCGCTATTGGTGCGAGCCGGCCTAGTCAGCCTCTGCCTGCTGCCTCCTACCATCCTGATGGGTGCGACACTTCCACTTTTCTGTCGTCAATTTGTTCGTCACCAAAACGGTGTTCTTAATTCCGTCAGTTGGCTCTACGCGTTGAATACGTTAGGCGCGACGCTAGGAGCTGCGATTTGCGGATTTCTGCTCTTGCCAATTTTGGGGATCAATACATCTATCTATCTGGCAGGTAGCATTAACATCCTCATAGGAATTGGAGTGCACGGACTGAAGTTACCGAATACGGTGAACTCTCGGGACGACAAAGAGGCTACCGAAGAAGCTCCATTAAAGGAGCGTGAAAAATCTAAAGTCATGGGATGGGTTTTTGCGTTAGCGGGATTCTCCGCATTAGGAAACGAGGTCGTCTGGACTCGATTCCTAACTTTACTGATCGACAATAATGTCTACACTTATACCCTCACGTTGACGGTGATCCTACTTGGAATCGTACTAGGAAGCCTGTTTGCCACCGGCATCAAACCTGAATTCAAACACAATCTGTTCCTCTTTGGCGCATTACAGATCCTTAGTGGATTACTTACTTTTGTAATAATCATGGCCCCCGCTGAGATAGTTTGGATTAACTTCATGGAACGGATCGGTACTGGATTACTCAGTCAGCAATTAATGCTCATTGGTATCATCATGCTGATTCCTTCGATCCTCGCAGGAATGGCATTTCCACTCGGAATTCGGTTGGCGAACTCGAGAGCAAGCGGTATTGGAGCAGATGTCGGACGACTGTCCGCCCTGAATACCTTTGGAGGCATCATAGGTTCCTTAATGATCGGCTTCTTAGTACTACCTCGACTGGGGCTGGAAAATGCAGTTGCCTTAACAAGTGTGAGTAGCGTAGCCGCCGGTTTCCTTGTGTGGGCAAAGCTGGAACCCGGACGTCTTTTGGAAAATCGGGTGGCATGGATCCTGATCGTTGCTTTTGCGTTTGTAGGTATCCGTATGTCCAGCAACAGTATGTTTATCCAACGGACTCGTATTCCTTTCGATATGCTAAGCCAAGGACGGCAAATCCCTACTCTCGACGGTACCAATCTGGCTTTGATCGAAGGAGTGAATTCCTTCATCACAGTTGTCGAAAACAACGATCTTTTCGAACTGCATATCGATAAACAGTGGCAAGGTAACTCCAAACGTACCCAGCAGTTTATGGCCGGCCACATTCCTTCATTAGTACACGGTGCTCCCAAAAGTGTCTGCGTAGTCGGACTGGGAACGGGGCAGACCGCCCAACGATTTTTAATGCATGATATCGAAGAATTAGATCTTGTGGAAATCGAAGCTGAACTGGAACCGCTACTCATTCGATTTTTCAACGGCGACTGGTTAACCGAAGGCAGCCTTGCTCGTCAAAAAACTGACATTCAAATGATCGTCGAAGACGGTCGCAACTATCTAACACATACGACCAACAAGTATGATGTCATTTCCATTGAGGTTGGCCAGGTATTTCGACCGGGCGTGACAAGCTTCTATACTCACGAATTTTATCAAGGAGCACGAGAACGACTCAATCAAGGTGGAGTGCTATCTCAATTTGTTCCACTCGAATTCCTAGCTAAATCTGAATTTCAATCGGTGGTGGCAACATTCCTCGAAACATTTCCGAATTCACAGCTTTGGTATAACACCTCCGAGCTTCTACTTTTAGGAATTAATGGAGACGAAACGGAAACATTTACCCGTGACGAAATTTCTCAACAATTCGATTCCGAGGCTAATCCGATCTTTATGGATGACTTACGTTATCGTCACTGGGGAGGAACTGAACACCAACTTGCCAATCCAGAAGTCTTTCTATCCTGCTTTCTCGCAAATGGTCCGGACCTCAAAAAGATGGTAACTGCGACAGGTATCGGTGAAGTGAGTATCCTTCACGACGATCAGCCACGACTCGAATACCGAACAAATGAGTCGCTCGATTTCCACCGTCCTGTTCTGGAAACTATTGGCGGCTACCTCACACCGATCAATTCCATTATTCCTGACCTTACCAATGCACTAACCGGTCGATGCCAGGTCATCAGACAGCACAACCTCGCTCATATCGAAGCAAGAGCATACAGTGATGCGTCTAAAATTAAATTCACGTATCAACAGTACGACGATGCCGTTGCCTATCTCAAGCACGCTTTGACGTTAAACCCTAACTATGCCCAGGCTAATTACGACTTGGCAATCATGTTACAACGTATCTTTGCAATCAAAGTTGACTCCGGTGAAGTCAAAGATCAGGCTGGGATGGACAAATATCTCAACGATGCTCGTGCCTTTATGTTGCGAACGACTGAAATCGACAACGATAACTGGCAAGCACATGCCGCTCTGGCCGATGTTTCATTTGAAGAAGGTAACATTCTGGCCTGTGTTTATCATTTGGAACAATGTGTCCGTGTGACCATTGGCGTTCCGGTAGGACAAGACCTACTCAACGCACACCCGGACAACCTTGAATCATTGATTTTCCTAGCCACTATCTATGCAATGTCACCTGATACACAATTACAAAACCCGGAGAAGGCTTTGCAAATGGTCGATGCAGGCCTACAGGCCGTGGATGTCTCAGTTATTCAAAAAGCTCAGCTCGTCTCAACACAGGCTGCCGCTAAGGCCATGCTTGGGGAATTCGAAACGGCGAAGCAACTGATCAATAGTTCGACCAATATGATCGAATCGTTTGTTCAAGAAATGGCGATGCTACAGGGTATTAGCCCCGCCGAGGCAGGACGCGGTTATGAAGATTTCCTAACCGATTTGACACTGCGACTGGGATACTATGCAGAAGGCAAGTTGTATTTCAATAATACGATGGCATTGCCTAAACAAGCTCCCCCCTCAGAAAATCCACTGGATCTGAATAATCTTCAGATACCTGTGCTACCAGGGGGAGATAATCTAAATAGTGAGCAGGAATCTGAAGTACAGTAATCCTGTACAACTTTTATTCTTCGACCTGCTCTACTCGTCCTCCGGTGGAGACGAGAGCGGGAGCCTGAGGGTCATCATCGAGCAGGTCGTTATTCTTGAGTTTTGTCTCGCTAAAGCCTTCCGTGCGTACTTGAGCGGTTCCATTATTACCAACCAAACAGGCTTCAATCGTAACACGTGATGCGCCACCAACGCTTATACCGCTTCGACCATTCCCTCGTGCAGTAATCCCTACAAGCGTGGCTCCAAAAACATTGTCGTGAGCGTTAATCCCGTCGAGTTGAAAGCCCTGAACGATAAATCCCTGAATCGTAACGTTACGACAGTTGACTAACGTGATTCCGACACGACGGGTGTTGTAGGTCAAATCATATTCCCTTGGCAGCATCGTTTGATTCGTACGAAAGTAAATTCGCCTATTAAATAAACACCATTGGTTTTCAGCCAGTTCTGGTAGCTCCTTTATGCCCTCTTCTAACTGAACCCTCTCTGCCGGTTTATCAGATAAGTAAAGGAGCGAGTATTGAGAGGGGGCAGGAATACTGTAGATGTTATCGGCCAAAAGCTCCCACTGGTCATCCGGGACATCCGTTCGTCCGTCGAGTACTACTCCATCCCCGATTATCGTAAAGTTTTTACCGACAAGCCCGCTGTTTTTGCCTCCCTGTAATGAGATACTCTCTTGATAGGTCTCCGCCGTTTTTGCTACGTAAATGGTGTCACCTTTACCTGCCAATGACATCGCGCGTGAAATCGTACGAACCGGACCAGTCTTGCCACCATTTCCGTTTGGTGCCTGCCCATTTTGGTTGTCACTTCCCGCCACATTGTTGACAAACAGATCCTTCGCGTACGTCTCCGAGACTGAGAAAACGGTCATACAAAGGCAACTGACAAGGCACAGGAGTTCGCGAAACCACATTCTTCTTTCTTTCATCATCCGTCCGACATTTTGAGTTGGTGAAAACACGTTCAAAACGGATTGTGCGAAAAACAAGGATTTAAGAGAAGAGCAATCGCCAATGAACATCCTCTTGAAACCCCAGATCCAGCCATTGAAAAAGTGCCACCCACTTTTTCTGGATTGCCCCGACATTGTTTGACCCTATAAAAACTGGGCTTCCAACAGAAACTCATGTTGAAGAAGGCCCCTCCCCAAAGAAATGAGCATTCACTCAGCAACAAAGTTATTAGTGGGTGGCACCGTATAGCAATTAGTGGGTGGCACCCAGTTCTCTCAACTTTAAGAAATATATTCTGTTCCTGAATGTCACTGACGTTCTGGTCACCTTGATGACATCGAAAGAGATCGACAAACGTATTATCCCAAATCGTTCTCAGTAACAGGCTCAAGCTGTTCGATCTCGTTCTTACTATTGATGTAATAAACAACGCCAATCAGAGCATTGACGATCGTCACGAGACGGAAGCCTAATGCCACTGCTAGTCCTGAGCCTGCTGCATAACCACCTTCAACGTACATTTTGGAAAACATCACTTCGAAAGCGCCGATACCACCAGGTAACGGTACGGATGCTGCTAAATTTGACATGGGCGAGATGACTAAGTGCTGAACAAAACTGGGATGAGAAACACTCAATCCAATGGCAATCGCAAACACACTCAGGGCAAACAGACAATGAACCAGCGTCGTCATTAATGTCAGTGCAATTAACAAAACAGGTTGGCTACGGTACGTGTAGATGGCGAAGGTTAGTTTCTTAAGTGTCGCACCGATTCGAGGAACTCTCTCCAATTTATTCTGGATGGCTTCTCCAGTGAGAGCCGGTATGAAGATCAGTAACAGTCCGGCAACAGCACCAGCAATTGAAATAGCAAGTGAAACTTCAGCTATTTTTTGAAGTGCGGCTGCCGTTTCTAACGTTCCGTCAACAGCCTGACTACCTGCAAACGAGGCAATAGCACATACGACAGTCAGAGCATACAGTCCCATCACTCGATCCAAGAGTACCGACGAAACAGCCTCAGGTTTCTTATCCGGTCGTTCCCGAGAGATGAAGATCGCTTTAATCGCATCCCCTCCCACTACACCCAGTGAA
The DNA here is from genome assembly GCA_002717145.1 of Planctomycetaceae bacterium. Lineage (GTDB taxonomy): Bacteria > Planctomycetota > Planctomycetia > Pirellulales > Pirellulaceae > UBA721. The sequence goes on from PBCP01000060.1 coordinate 19,098, forward strand.
AGAAAATTGGAAAAGTAGCCGATAAAGCCGAGCCGGAATGCGTCTTTCAATCTGAATTCGATATCGAGTGCCCGAACTAAAAAGTACCAACGAATAAATGTAAGTGACAAACCTGCCAGTGCTACAAGGAGTCCTAATGCCAGATACATGACATTCCAAGTCGCTCTATTTTCCCAAACAGACTTGAAGCTCTCAGAGTCTTTACCGGTTAATACCTGATAAATGAGAAAAGCTACGATCCCCAATGCCACCGAATATTTGATTGCCGCAATTAATGTTTTCTTGTTCACCGAAATATCCGATTTCTAAGGCTCGTTGTAGTGAATAGAGGTGGTTGACAGGTGAGGCCACCACAGTTACTTTCAAATATTCACACACCTGTTTGGATGTTTCGGCATTCTACCCATGTGTAGTTTATTCAAACGGGGGATTAGCTCAGCTGGGAGAGCGTTTGGCTGGCAGCCAAAAGGTCAGGGGTTCGAGTCCCCTATCCTCCACTTTGNCAAAAAANGCCCGAGTTTTGCGCACCACAGCAGCTCGGGCTTTTTTCGTTAGTTTGATGCTCTTAGCTTAAATTGGCTTGGGTAATGACGAATTTAGATTGTATTACGCTTGCAAATCAGGCTACAATCACGACTTAATGAACAGCACTCTTTACTCTTAATCGAAAGCCTAAAATGAGCCCAATTGCAATTCGCCTTGGTATCATGATGTTCCTTCAATTCTTTGTTTGGGGAGCTTGGTATGTTTCCATGACCGGTTTCTTCAGCGACCAGCAAATGGGGGATGTTACAGGTGCCGCATACACGATTGGCCCAATCGCTGCCATTATTGCTCCGCTCTTCCTGGGGGTCATTGCTGATCGTATCTTTGCAAGTCAAAAAGTGTTAAGTACTCTGCATCTTATCGGTGCAATCGCAATTATTCTTGCTCCGATGACGGCAGCTGGATTTAGCCTCGACAAACTTCCTGATGATGCCAGTTGGATTGATGTTTATTTGCTTCACGACTTGCCTGCTTTTCAGCAACCGATGGTGTTGCTCCTTTTGGTGCATTTGTTGTGTTACATGCCAACAATAAGTTTGACGACTAGCATATCCTTCCAACATCTAGAAGATCAGGAAAAGGAATTTCCGTACGTCCGTGTCTTTGGCACAATTGGATGGATCGTCGGAAATATTTCGGTAAGCCTCTTGGCTACGAAAGATGCATCCGCCGGACAATTCTATCTAGCTGGTGGAGCTGGACTGCTATTAGCTGGATTCAGTATGACATTACCGAACACACCTCCACCAAACAAAGGGAAATCTACGTCGATTGGCCAAATACTTGGGATGGATTCACTAAGGCTCTTTAAAGACCGGAATTACTCCGTGTTCATGCTTTGTTCATTTTTACTCTGCATCCCGCTTGCTGGATATTATGCGTACGCTCGTAGCTATGTCGATAGTAGCCAGGTGCTCATCAACGGCAGCGCGACCTTTACTATGAGCCTTGGACAAATGTCTGAGATCTTTTTCATGATTATCATGCCCTTGATGTTCATGCGACTTGGAGTTAAATGGATGCTCGTCGCCGGTATGGGAGCATGGGTTCTGCGGTATGCGTTGTTCTCAATTGGGGCAGACGATAGTATTGCTTGGATGATAATCCTGGGTGTCCTACTACACGGCATTTGTTACGATTTCTTCTTCGTGACAGGCATGATATATGTAGATAAGAAAGCCCCTGAAGAGATTAGGAATCAGGCACAAGGGTTTTTGGTGCTTGTAACGCAGGGGCTGGGCCTTGGAATCGGAGCTAAACTGTTTGCCGCTCACTCAACCGTAAACACTGTTGATGGAGTAGCGGATTGGGCTACTATTTGGGAATATCCTGCAATTTTCGCACTCGTAATTATGGTTGTTTTCGTGTTACTTTTTAATGACAAAACGTCTGGCGAAGCCCATGGTTCCTCTGACAAGAACAGTGAAAGCCCAAACGACGATGTATATGCGAAAGCGTCTGCCGCTCTGGAAACTGCTGGAGCCGATGGTGAAAGCTGTAGTACTGACGAAGACTGCGGTACGAGTAGCTGAAGCTAGACTCGTGACCTCCGAGTTTCGGAGCAAGACATAAAAACCAAAGGAGCCACAGCAATTACTACTGTGGCTCCTTTCATTTCGCAACGGACAGTTCCCAATCTATGGCGTGCTGGCAACCTTATCTTCGGCGGTTTGAGCAGGTGCGACGATAATGAACAATTCGATTTTATCCTCAATCTTCGTTGACTTATAAAATGAGTCACCTAGAAGCGGCAAATCGGATAACAATGGAAGGTCCTGCTTTTCCCTAACAATCCTATTCATCGGCATTCCATATAACATCAAAGACTCACCTTCAGCCAAATCAATCAACAGGTCATGCTGATGAGTGCGAATTCCAGGTAACGTTACCGTGTCTATTTTTGCAGCTTTGGTAACATCAATTTGATTAATTCTGGGTTGGACTCCCAAGCGTAGCTTCCCATTGGCAAGCCTCGTTGGCAGTAATTGCATTCGCACCCCCCATTGCTGCAGACGTACTTTACCTTCAGTGCTACCTGCCGCCACCACGAGAGGCATTTGGCCGCCTGTTTCAAATGATGCCCGTCTGCCTTCTACAGTTGAAATCACTGGGGCGGCTATTCTTCGAAGCAAATTCTTGTCATGAGCCGCCTGTAGAAATTCCGCAACTTCACCTTGGGTTGCCAATACCTGATGACTCATTTGTCCAGCTTTGCTGTTATCAAGGGGCCATTTCAAGGAATGTTTTTGTAAGTCATAGTGTGAAAGTTCAAAGATGGACGCTTGTAATTTAACTGGAAGGGGCTCAGCTTCCCTTTGTCGGATCAATCGGAGATTGTTAATTACACGAGGGAAGAACTGTCTGGCAACTGATTCAATATTATCGCGAGTCTCTGCTTCCCTAATACTTCCCGAGAGCATGACACTGCCTGCAAGTTGCCGTAGCGTTACCTCTTGATTGGCGAATTCTTCGTCAAGGACCTTTCTGAGCTCCTCGATCGGAGCATGAATAAGGATATCGTATGTCAGAGCGACTCCATCGTCCCCCCAAACATTGACCCTGGTTTTGCCAGCTTTTAAGGCTCTCAAGCGAAGTTTACTTGGTGTCACAGGGTCAAGTTTCAGTAACGAGTCATCAGCCAGAAATACCCGAGTTACGTCAAAAGGCCAACTCAGGACACGGTGCTAGTTCATTTCCATTTCTACCTGAACAGCAGGCATTACCGATTTAACCCCTGCTTTAGGTAGTGCAAATCCAGCCGGTTCTTCCGCCTGCTGAGCCTTAGCCGTATATGTGAACAAGAGGACATATAACAGGCTCATGATCGATAGATAGCGAATATCGTTTTTTGTCGAATGCATAATCATCAGAATTTTATTTTTGCAGGGCAATTTTTGCGGACTCGTCATTTTTAGTCTGACTGGTTTTCGTTTCCTGACTTTCATCAGCGATGATTACAGGTTCACTGTCCCTTGTTTTCCATACGTAACGAATCACGCCATCCGGTGTAATCACTTCCATTTCCCGATAATTTTCTTCGGTCACCATTTGACTAACTGCGTTAGCGGGAGCGACTTCAACAGGTTTTTGTACAATTTCATCCATGCGATCTCCAATACGCTGAGCAACCTGATCGGCTACCTGGTCGGTGACCTGTTCGCTAACCTGCTGAGCAACTTGATTGGCCAGAGCTTCCAATTGTTCAGAATTGTCATCGAGACCGGATGCCGAATTATCAGTGACTTGCTGAATGACTGGCCTGTCTTGATGATTGGCTGGTAGTGTAGGCTGGATATCGACTTCCACAACCAATGACTGTTTTA
>PBCP01000061.1 GCA_002717145.1 Planctomycetaceae bacterium
CCACGCAACAGACGTGAACGAGCGTTATCTTCAAACAAAAGCTGTTTAGCCACAATTCAAACTCCTGGAGTTGAATAAATAGTTAGAAACAATCAGCCAACTCGGGCTTATTGCTCCGGATTGTTGTTAGTCGAGTACCTTTGCCAGGATTTCTGCCTCACGCAGAATCTTGACGTCCTCGCCATTGACTTCAATATCGGTACCGCCGAACTTGCCGTAGATAACTACGTCACCTACTTCAAGTGAAAGTCCGGCACGATCGCCACTTTCAAGTAAACGGCCACTACCACAGGCTATAACTGTGCCACGCTGTGGTTTCTCTTTCGCCGAATCAGGAAGCACAATACCCCCTGCAGTTACTTCTTCGCTTTCGGCTGGACGAATCACTACTCGATCATCCAGAGGACGAATTTTGATCTTTGCCATGATCCTTTATTCCTTCATTGTTTGTTTTGAAAATTAAATAGAGCGGGTACCAGCGGCAACTTACATCATGCCGGGCATTCCACCCATACCTCCCATGCCACCCATGCCACCCATGCCTGGCATGCCGCCACCCATACCATGATCGTGATGATCGTGATGGTGATCGTCATCTTCCTCTTCCACAGGAATTTCAGTTACCAGACACTCCGTAGTCAGCAGGAGTGAAGCGACGCTGGAAGCATTCTGCAAGGCAGTACGAACCACTTTGGCCGGCTCGATAATGCCCATTTCTACCATGTCACCATATTTGTCTTTATCTGCGTTGTAGCCTTCTGATTTACCTTTCAGTTTACGAACACGGTTAACAATTACAGCCCCATCCAGACCTGCATTCTTCGCAATCGCTCGTAATGGGTAATCGAGGATATTCTCTATGATCTGCCCCCCCAAAGCTTCATCGCCCTCTAAACCAAGAGAACTAATCGCTTTGTCGGCTCGAATCAAGGCAACTCCACCACCGGGAACAATCCCCTCTTCCAATGCTGCCTGCGTTGCCGCTTTCGCATCTTCTAAAAGCGCTTTACGTTCCTTCATTTCCGTTTCGGTGGTTGCTCCACAGTTAATCTGAGCAACTCCACCAGCCAACTTCGCCAATCGCTCCTGCAGCTTTTCACGATCATACTCGCTGTCAGTTACATCGATTTCTCTGCGAATCTGATCTGCACGTCCCTCAATGTCTTCCTTGCTACCGGCTCCGCCAACCATCACTGTACTTTCAGAAGTAATGCGGATCTTTTTCGCCGACCCTAAATCTGAAAGTTTGACACTTTCCAGTTCAATTCCGAGATCTTTGAAAATTGGAGTAGCACCAGTAAGAACAGCAATGTCACCGAGAATCGCTTTACGGCGATCGCCGTAACCCGGAGCTTTGACTGCACAGACATTAAGAATGCCACGCATTTTGTTGACAACTAATGTTGCAAGTGCTTCACCTTCGATATCTTCAGCAACAATCAACAAAGGTTTTTTAGACTGACTAACAGCTTCCAAAAGTGGAATCAATTTTTTGTTGGAAGATATCTTTTCTTCAAACAACAGGATCAGGCAGTTTTCCAACTCAACCGTAACTTCCGACTCGTTTGTAACAAAGTGGGGAGAAAGAAATCCGCGATCGAATTGCATCCCTTCAACCACTTCAACGGTCGTTTCGCTACCGCGTCCCTCTTCCACTGTGATAACACCGTCTTTACCAACTTTGATAAATGCGTCAGCAAGGACGTTTCCAATGGTGCTGTCATTGTTTCCAGCAATGGTTGCCACCTGCTGAATTTCCTTCTTGTTCTTCGAATCGATCGCAATAGCCTGCTTGCCGATCTTGCCACAGACGGCATCGACTGCTTTGCTAATCCCACGGCCAAGTGCCATTGGATCCGCACCTGCGGCGATCATCTTCAAACCTTCACGGAAAATTGCTTCCGACAGTACGGTCGCAGTTGTTGTACCATCTCCGGCAACTTCATTTGTTTTGCTAGCTGCTTCTTTCACCAATTGAGCACCAAGGTTTTCGAAGACATCGTCTAATTCGATATCTTCTGCAACAGTTACACCGTCTTTGGTGACTTTCGGTGATCCCCATCCTTTGTCCAGGACAGCATTTCGGCCTCGAGGGCCAAGTGTACTTCGTACAGCACGGGCCAGTTTGGCAACTCCAGACAACAATGACTGTCGAGCCTTGTCGTCAAATACCATTTGTTTTGCCACGTCCGGATTCTCCTTCAAAGAGTGTTCCAAAAGCGTTTAATTCAATTCAACGAAAACGAAGATACGTCTTCGATGTTCTTTATCTATTAGTTAACCCCAGTGACGCTCAATCCAATAGGAGTTAACGGTTGATACAGTGGACAACGCAACATGCGTGCCAAAGTATCCAAAATATGCCAGAAACGGCTTCGAGACAAGCACACAGATGCCTATTATTTACCCCTTTTCCCGTTACTTTCGTATCACAGGACACAGACAACCATTTCTACCGCACAAGTATTTCTATGTCACCATCTCTAATCACCCCCAATTACCCTGATGCCAAATTGGCAGGACTGCATTGACGATGATTAAAGACGTGTCAGTTTGACAGCAGATCCGGGAAACATTCCAGCTTGTGAATCGCTGTCCGAAGGTTGGAATTCTCGCCAAATACCTTCAAAACTCGCGAAGCCTGAACTGGGACTGAATATAAGGTGCTAGTCCAAACGAGGGGTAAAGTCATCTTCCAAGGTATAGTTTGCTGCAAAGCCGGCTAAAAGTGTGGCTGCGTGATCAATATCATCTAATGAAATCGTTTCCACAGCGCTGTGCATATAACGATTGGGAATTGCCACTAACCCGGTAGCCACCCCACTACGATTTAACTGCAACACATTGGCGTCATTGGAGGCACCGCGACCAATCGCAGCCAATTGATAAGGAATCTGGTCCTCGGCCGACACGTCTCGCAGTTTTTGTACTACCAGTGGGTTACAGTTAGGCCCTCTGAATATTGCGGGGCCAGAGCCGAGTTTAATCTCTCCCTGCTGCTTCTTATCAATACTCGGGCAATCGGTAGCATGCGTAACGTCAACTGCTATGGCAGCAGTAGGATCGATTCCATAAGCACTCGTACGTGCTCCACGCAAGCCGATCTCCTCCTGAACCGTCGAAACGGCAAATACGCCACACGACGGATATCTTTGTTTGGCTCGTCTTAGTGCTTCGATAACCACCCATACTCCCGTGCGATTATCCATACAGGGCGCATTCGCAAGACCGTTCAGCATTTCCTGCATCCCAAGACTCAACGTCACAGGGTCACCAACCTCCACTAATGCTTCGGCATCCTCTTTACAGGTTGCACCAATATCCAGCCACATATCAGTTAGCTTGACCACTTGTTTACGTTCAAGATCAGTAAGTAGGTGAATCGGCTTCCTCGAAATCACAGCGTGCACCGGACCGGTCGAGCTCCATATGACCATCCGCTGCCCTATCAGTTGCTGTGGGTCCCAGCCTCCTATCGTCTGCGCATACACAAATCCATTGTCATCAATATAAGAAACCAACATGCCAATCTGGTCACAATGGCCAGCGAACATAAGCCGGGTTTCAGACTCTGGATTGATAGAACAGATTACATTACCGTGCACATCCGTAGTGATTTCATCTGCAAAACCTTTGGCATAATCTCGCACCACCTGCTGCACTCGTTCCTCATAACCTGAGGGGCCTGGTGTTTCGAGCAAATTAATCAAAAAATCTTTTGATGCCTGATCCATGTTTCGATTCCTTCTATTTATGTATCCGTAGATTGTGGCTTGGCCTGAGTCTCGGGAAGTGAGAACCCGTTTTTGCAGCGTTTCTGGGATCCTTGACCATTTCAAAAAGTCGACCTAGTATGAATTTTATATGCCCTGCACGCCAATTCCTCAGCTATGAGTGTAACGAATTGAATGTGAGAAACATATTGGGGCATTAAGACCACTCTCTGGCGAGGTTACGAACAGAGTAAGCATGGAAAGAACAAAAGTAGCGATTATCGGATTGGGAACTGTCGGGACAGGCGTCGCAAAGCTGTTGCTCGACCACGGTGACCGTACGGCGCGCCATGCCGGCCGAATTCCATGGCTAGAAAAAGCGGTTGTTCAAAACTTGAACAAACCTCGCAAGGTGGAAATCCCTGATGGCGTGCTAACCGACAATCTAGACGATGTCGTAAGTAATCCTGAAATCACGGTCGTCGCTCAGTTGATCGGTGGTATCGAACCCGCCCGCACAATAATGCTGCAGTTGCTTGAAGCAGGTAAAGATATTATCACAGCCAACAAGGCTCTTTTAGCTATCCATGGCCCTGAACTATTTGATAAAGCAAGGCAACTAGGTCGCTGCATCGCTTTTGAAGCATCGGTAGGTGGTGGTATTCCAATCATCACGAATATTGGCCAATGCCTGACCGCCAATCAGGTCACTTCGCTCCGAGGCATTCTTAATGGTACTTGTAACTTCATCATCACGCAGATGCAGGACCATGGAACGGACTTCGAAACTGCCTTGAGAGAAGCTCAAAACCTTGGATATGCCGAAGCAGACCCGACACTCGATGTGAATGGAGCAGATACCGCTCAAAAGCTTTCCATTCTGAGTCAATTGGCATTTGGCGTCCGCGGAAATTGGGAAGATATCCCTTGCAAAGGCATCGAAGACCTGGATATTGCAGATGTCCGTTTCGCAGATCAACTTGGGTACCGCATTAAACTTCTGGCAATCGCTAAACTGGTTGAAAACGAAGTTGAAATGAACGTCAGTCCGATGCTCATCAAAAAGGGCAGCCCTTTGGCGGAAGTACAGGATGCCTTTAATGCGATTCGAGTACGAGGGGATGCCGTTGGCCCCGTTTTTTATCACGGGCAAGGAGCAGGCCAAATGCCAACGGCCTCAGCCGTTGTCGCTGATATCATCGACACGGTCACGGGGCGAAGTCAAATCACCTTTAATAATCTGGAACTTTGGTCAGAAAGCCATCGGCCACGTTCTATGGCTGATGCTAGCCAAACAAGAAACCGATACTACTTAAGGATGCAAGTGACGGATAAACCAGGAGTCATGGCCGAAATCACAGGCATTTTGGGTAAAAATGGAGTCTCGATTGCTTCCATCATCCAACACAAACCCGATCAGGAGTCTTTAGCCTCAACCGTCCCTCTGGTCATCATGAGCCACCAAACGGCCCAAAATGCAATCACCAAATCCGTCGAAGAATTCATGCAATCGGAAAACATTGATTCGAAAGCAGTCGTGCTGAAAGTTTTATAACTACATTCATTCATCGATTTCAGGTAAGTGAAATGAAATACGCAATCATCATCCCGGACGGCTGCGCAGACGAACCACAGGAAAGCCTCGGAGGGATGACGCCACTTCAGGCTGCTAACATTCCCCATATGGATGCGGTAGTTCAAGCAGGAGTGATCGGTGCTGCCAACCATGTACCACCTCACCTGCCAGCCGGGTCGGCCGTCGCCAACATGTCACTACTGGGCTTCGATCCGAATGAGTATTTCTCAGGACGAGCACCTTTGGAAGCAGCCGCTCAGGGGATTGAACTTGGACCTGAAGATTGGGGAATCCGATGCAACCTGGTGACCGTTCAGGAACAAATCATGAAGGACTTTACTGCTGATCACATCACAGATGAAGAAGCAGCAGAGTTACTTCAAACTGTCCAACAGGAACTCGGAAGTGACATTCTGGAGTTCATTCCGGGGGTCAGTTATCGGAATCTACTGATCTACCGCGGCGAAAACGCTGAAACTCCCTTTAGCAATGATACTCGCACCACGCCTCCACATGACCTCACTGACAATTCAGTCATCCACGACTTTCCTCGCGGCCCAGGAAGCGATCTACTGAGCTCTTTGATGAGCCATAGCGTCGAGTTGTTTGAAAATCATCCTGTGAATCAAAAACGGATAGCTGCGGGGAAACTACCGGCTACCAACATCTGGCTTTGGGGACTGGGAATTACCCCCAAACTACCCGACTTTAAAGATGTTTATGGCAAGCGGGGAAAAATGATTACGGCCGTCGACCTGTTACGCGGAATTGCAGCGTTGATCAACTGGGAACGTATTGAAGTCGAAGGAGCCACCGGTTACACAGATACAAACTATGCCGGCAAAGGCCAAGCTGCCATCGACGCTCTCGATTCGACCGATATCATTTGCGTTCATGTCGAAGCGACCGACGAAGCCTCACATGAAGGCGACGCCGAAGCAAAAATCAAGGCACTGGAAGAAATCGACACACATATCGTAGGGCCACTCGTTACCGAACTTGTACGACGCGGCGATTACCGTGTACTGGTTTCGCCGGATCACCCAACCCCTGTTCGCACGAAAACCCACAGTCACGGAATCGTACCTTTTGCCATTGCAGGATCAGGAATCACTGCCGATCAGCAAACTGGCTATGACGAAATCCAGGCAGAGGCCTCGACACTCCAATATCCCAATGGGTACGAAGTGATGAAGTACTTCCTTGGCTAAATTCATTCCCGCAACTTTCATAACCAACCACACAATTCCAACATGTCCATCATTGTTCAAAAATTCGGCGGAACGAGTGTCGCCACTACGGAAAAAATTCTCTCGGCAGCACGTAAAGCCATCAAGGCTCAACAGGATGGTCATCAGGTTGTGATGGTTGTTAGCGCAATGGGGAAGAATACGGACACGCTTGTCTCACTTGCTCATGAACTCATGGACCGCCCCCCAGCTCGCGAGATGGACATGCTGCTTTCAACCGGCGAGCAGGTAAGTGTGGCATTAACAGCCATGGCCATCGTGTCACTAGGGCACAAAGCCGTCAGTCTTACAGGTGCTCAAATAGGAATACGCACGAACAACGCCTTTGGTAAAGCAAGAATCATCTCTATCTCGACAGACCGCATGCAAAAACTGCTCGATGATGGCAATATCGTTATCGCTGCAGGCTTTCAGGGGATCGATGAAGATTTCAACATCACGACACTCGGGCGAGGTGGTAGTGATACAACGGCTGTCTCACTGGCTGCGGTACTCGGCGCCAACTGTGAAATCTACACGGATGTCGATGGTGTTTACACCGCAGACCCACGCGTGGTGAAAACTGCACGAAAAGTATCTCATACCAGTTACGACGAAATGCTGGAACTGGCAAGTCTTGGGGCTGGAGTGATGCACAGCCGGTCGATCGAGTTTGCCAAAAAATTCAATGTTCCGGTTCATGTCCGCAATAGCCAGGTCGATAACGAAGGAACCCTTATATCCACCGTTACTGAAGATCCGTCGCGAGGCGTAAGCGGAGCAGCCATCACTTTAGATGAAGCGCGGATTACGTTGACAGGTGTACCGAACAAACCAGGCAGTAGTAATGCAATTTTCAGCAGTATCGCTCAGGCAAATATCACCGTCGATATGATCGTGCAAGACGCTGGTGCCGACGGACTTTCAAATATTTCATTTACCGTTCCCTCATCTGACCTGGCCCCTACACTCGAAGCTGTACAGCCGATCGGCGAGCAACTTGATATTCAAAGCATTTCTCATCGTGACAATGTTTCGAAAATTTCCGTCGTTGGTATCGGGATGGCCCAACAATCAGGAGTGTCTGACAGAATGTTTCGGGCGCTGGCAGAAAACGATATTAACATTCACATGATTACTACAAGCCAGATCAAAATCTCAGTTCTGGTTGACCGTGATCAGGCAATGAACGCAATCTATGCCGTCCACAATACGTTTGAACTCGACCGCACCAATCCGGAGGCTGTTCCCGCTGAATCGCAACAGGCCAAGGCAGACGTCGATCCGGCCGCAGCAGCCAATGAATTACAAGGACTCGAAGAGCTATCGATCACCGACGTATCTCTCGACACCACTCAAGCTACAATTTCCATTCAAGGAGTGGCTGACACGCCCGGCATCGCCGCCACTATTTTTGAGAAAGTCGCACAGGAAAACATTGTTGTCGACATGATCATTCAAAGCTATCTCGATCAAACCGATATCGCCAGCCTGAGCTTTACGGTAGACCGTCAGGATGTTGAACGCACTCTGGCGGCCATCAACGCGATGAAGAATGACGTTCCCTTCCAGCATGTTGCAAGCAACCCGGCGGTCGCCAAACTAAGCGTCTCCGGCATCGGATTACGAAGTCACACCGGTGTAGCGATTCGTATGTTCGAAAGTTTGGCTGAAGCAGGGCTAAATATTGAAATGATCAACACTAGCGAAGTGAGAGTCAACGTGGTGGTGGATGACAGTCAGGGCGCTGACGGACTCAAAGCTCTTAACAAAGCCTTTGCCGACGTCATGCCATCGGCTGGTTAGATTCTTTTGGTGGCGAATCAACTGTATTAGTTGTCGACCGCCTCGGTTAACACCTCTTCTTCGATGAAGATCGGCAACGGAGGTTCACATGTGACCGCAACTGCAATCGCATCCGACGGACGAGAATCGACTTCGATGATCTGACCATCCACTTTGACGCGCAGACGAGCATAGTAGGTATGACCCTGTACTTCAGATATTAACACGCTATCAAGCTCGCCACCGAGTGCATCAACGACACTACAAAGTAAATCGTGGGTCAGTGGTCGCGGAGCTTTAAAGTCTTTCACTCGCCGCTCGATGCTGGAAGCTTCAAAAATACCGATCAGGATTGGAAAAGTACGTTCGCCACCAACCTCTTTGAGATAAATAACCTGATGATCATTGATGTCGCTTATGATAATTCGCGAGAGTTTCAATTCGACTGGCATCTACAATGATCTCCGGAGTGTCACTAATTTACGAAGGTAACTTTCTGGTATTATAAGCTCAAATTCTCGACAAACGCACAGCAGGGTTAACTAGCGTTGACTACGCAAAGCCTCCAGCGACTTTTCAATGGAGGCAACTTCTTCCTCCAGTTTTATCAAATTGTCACGTTCACGCTGCACAACTTCTTCAGGAGCTCTGGCCACAAAATTTTCATTGGACAGCTTCTTCTGTTTCCCCTGAATCTGACCATGCAGTTTCTCAAGCAATTTCTCGTTGCGTTCGATCTCCGCGTCAACATCAATGAAATTCTTCAAGTCTACAAAAACTTCGATGGTATCGATTCGTACGTTTGCACTGTTAGCCGGCGGCTCAATCCCTTGGCCCCACGCTACACTTCGTGCGTTTGCCATCGACTGAAAGTAACCATCCATCGGTTCGAGCAAGCCCACCACTTCGGGACTACAGGACACCGAGAACTCCACTTCCTGTTTAGGGGCAATGTTCTGGCGACTTCGAATTTCACGTATGGCTCGTAGTACATCCTGAAACAAAGAGAACTGTTGTTCAATTACCGGATCAATCCGTCGTTCGTCAACCTCCGGCCAGTCCGCGAGCATGATAGACTCTGTAGCGGTTGTCAATTCCTTCAATCCTCGCTCTGGTGCGATTTGGGACAGAAGCCCCCAAACTTCCTCTGTGACAAATGGAATCATCGGATGCAATAGTCGCAGCAACTGATCGAGAGCAAAGGCTGTGACACGCTGAGCAATAGGTTTCGCCTGTTCATCCTGCATTCGCGACTTTGTCATTTCAATATAGAAGCTACAGAATTCATCCCAGGCAAAATCATATATCGCACGTGCTGCATCTGCGTACCCATACTGCTCCAGGCTGTCAGTCACTTCCTTCGTTACCGAAGACAAACGGCTTAACAACCAACGGTCCTCGAAAGCCAATTGTTCGTCCGGTACCGGAGCGGCCTGGTACTTGGAAAGATTAAGCAACGTAAAGCGTGAAGCGTTCCAAAGCTTCGTGCAAAAGTTTCGCGCCACTTCAAATCGTTCACTTACCACCGGACCTGACGGCAAGGCCTGATCAGCATCAAGTCGGGCCCATTGAGTTTTGAATTCTCCACCACATTGCTTACAAGTCACTCTCGGCAATTCGCGGTTTTTCTTCGTCTGATCCATCAGATTTCCGCAATGTGGACACTCAAACTGTACAGGCATTCGAACATCCTGCGTTTCGGTAGTCAGGTACGCCAAACCAAACCGTAAAGCGTCCGGCCCGAATTTATCGATCACATCGAGCGGATCAACACCGTTCCCCTTACTCTTGGACATGGTTTCACCGTACCCATCCAAAATCTTGGGGTGAATAAAGACCTTGCCAAAGGGGACTTCTCCCATATTATTAAGGCCCATCAGCACCATCCGGGCGACCCATAGAGTGATAATATCGCGGCTCGTGATCAGAACACTCGTTGGATAGAACTTCGCTAATTCGGAGGTCTGTTCCGGCCAACCAAGCGTACTATGTGGCCACAAAGCGGAGCTGAACCAGGTATCAAGCACGTCTTCTTCGCGAACATATCCAGCATGCGAGAATCGACTCTCAAGCTCGTCATTCTCATCATTAATACAGACGTGTATCACTGCAAACACATCACTTGCATCATCGCCAACCACGCGACTTTGCTCATTCAACTTAGCCGTTAATTCCACCTGATAAGCGGCCGCGCCGGCCTGAATATCCGCATCACTGGCTAACAACGCTAACTGCTGATCAAGGTCGGCCTGATCAGCACAGGCGTACGACCAAATNGGAATCTGGTGCCCCCACCATAGTTGGCGACTTACTGGCCAGTCCCGTTTTTCACCAAGCCAGTCCAAATAACCTTTGCGATAGCGTTCCGGGAAAATCTGCACTCGTTCATCTTCCACGGCATCCATGGCAGACTGAGCCAGTTCCTGCATCTGGACAAACCACTGATCTGCCAAATAAGGTTCGATCGGAGTTTTACTACGATCGGAATGAGCGAGATCGATTTCCCGATCCTCNATTTGAACCATCAAGCCAAGTGCTTCTAAATCCCCCACCACGCGGTGACGCGCTTCCTTAATCGTCAGTCCCTCGTACTCGCCGGCATTAGCATTAAGCGTTCCATCGGGGCGAAGAATATTAATCTTCTCTAAGCCACACCGCTGACCGACTTCATAGTCATTGGGATCGTGGGCCGGTGTAATCTTCACACACCCACTTCCCATTTCGGGTTTGGCCCATTCGTCAGCCACAAGAAGAATCTCCCGATTCATCAGTGGCAACACCAACTTACGCCCCGCTAATGCCATGTCACGAAGTTTAAGCAAGCCCGGCAACACCTCCAGCNGACGCTGCTCGAGCTCATCCAGTTGCTGTTGGAGCTGTTGCTTTTCACCATCAGCTGCTTCAGCCAGCTTACTNTCAAGCTCCTGTTGGACTTTATGCAGAGCTCGCTCCGGGTCAGGGTGGACTGCAACGGCTGTATCGCCCAGCATGGTTTCAGGTCGAGTTGTCGCCACGACTACATATGCTGGCTCGCCATCTTGAGGATCCAGCACGGGGTAGCGAAAGTGCCAGAAATGGCCTTCAACGACTGCATGAAAGACTTCATCGTCACTGACAGCGGTCTGTAAAAACGTATCCCAATTCACCAACCGTTTACCACGATAAATATACTTCTTTTTAAACAGGTCAAAGAAGGTCGTCCGTACAGCGCGGGCACATATCTCATCCAGAGTAAACCGAGTGCGTTCCCAGTCACAACTAGAACCAAGCTGTTTGAGTTGAGAAAGAATTCGCTTTTCGTACTGTCCTTTCCACTCCCAAATTCTTTCGACCAGTGCCTCTCGGCCAAGATCGTGGCGGGTTTTGTTCTCCTCTTCCTTAAGCCGGCGTTCTACGACAGCCTGAGTGGCAATCCCGGCGTGGTCGGTGCCAGGCATCCAAAGCGTTTCGTATCCCTGCATGCGTTTCATACGCGCCAAAATATCCTGGAGCGTATTATTTAGAGCGTGACCTAAATGTAACGCTCCCGTCACATTCGGCGGCGGAATCACGATGGAGAAATGAGGCTTCTCTGACTCAGGATCACCATGAAAATAGCCGGCTTCCACCCAACCATTAAAAATCCGTTCGCTGGCTTGTTTGAAATTGAAACTGGTTGGAAGTGATTCCGACGAAAACTCAAAACCCATTACTTTGCTGCTATTTCTTTAAAATTGATCTGTGGAGAGCCGTGACATAAATCGTCGCGTTTGGTTACTCTTCATCTTTGTAGAGTTTATATTCGATCGCNTCNACCAATGCCATCCAACTGGCTTCGATAATATTTTCACTCACACCTACCGTACCCCAAACGTCTCGATCATCTTTACAGTCGATAAAAACTCTGATTCTTGCGGCCGTCCCGGCGTCAGAGTTTACCACACGTACTTTGTAGTCCACCAGATGCATCTCACGCAATTGCGGATAGGTGTCACTAAGAGCCTTACGAATAGCGGCATCCAATGCATTCACCGGCCCATCACCTTCGGCAACCTCATGACGAACATTTTCACCTACTGCCACCTTGACTGTCGCTTCGTTTGTCACCGTGCCGTCTGCCTGAAATCCTACTTCCACATGGTATTTAATACGATCAAAGTGCGGCTTAAAGCTTCCCGCACAACGTTGTACCAACAATGCAAAAGAAGCTTTGGCAGCTTCGAATTGAAATCCCTCATTTTCCAGACGAACAACTTCAGCCAGAATCTCCCTCATTAACGCATCATCGTCCGGCAAATCATATTCTGCCGACAATGCTTTCACATTACTGCGACCTGACAATTCACTAATCAGAATTCGGCGTTCATTACCAACCAAAGCTGGATCCAAATGCTCATAAGTACTAGCGGCTTTTGCCACTGCGTGAGCATGCATCCCACCTTTGTGAGCAAACGCGCTGCGACCGACAAAGGGCTGACCATTACGAAGGTTCATATTAGCCGTCTCGTAGACAAATCTGGACAATTCGGTCAAGTGCTCAAGATTCTTATTACCTAACACTTCATAGCCTGTCTTTTTTAACGCAAGATTGGCTATCACTGAAATCAAGTCAGCATTACCACAGCGTTCACCGATACCATTAATTGTCCCCTGAACCTGAACGGCTCCGGCATCCACCGCAGCCAGCGAATTAGCGACTGCCAGTTCGCTGTCATTGTGGCAATGAATTCCAACGCTGACTCCAAATTCACTCACCGCGTCTTGTGCTGCCGCAGTTAGCTGTGCAATTTCTTCTGGCAATGAACCACCGTTGGTGTCGCACAATGCCACCATAGTCGCTCCCGCCTGCGAAGCAGACTGAATTGTTTTCCGAGCGTATTCCGGATTGGCTTTCCAACCATCAAAAAAGTGCTCTGCGTCATAAATAACTTCCCGGCCCTCCCGAACCAGGAATCCGACGCTGTCTTCAATCATCTGAAGATTCTCTTCCAACGTCACTCGCAACACTTCGGTCACGTGGAAATCCCATGTTTTGCCTACCACGGTACATACCGGAGCCCCGCTATCACGCAACGCCAGCATCCCCGGATCTTCAGCAGCCTCCACACCGCGGCGACGCGTCATCCCGAATGCACAGACTTTGGCATGTTTGAGATTAAGTTGCTGAACCTGCTGAAAGAATTGTTCGTCTTTTTCATTCGATAAGGGATAGCCACCTTCGATGTAATCAACTCCGATTTCATCCAGACGCTGAGCAATCTGAAGTTTATCTTCAAGCGAAAGGCTAACACCTTCGCCCTGCGTGCCATCACGCAGTGTCGTGTCGTAAATCTGAATGGTCTTGGTGGTCATTTGGCTTCCTGATCTGGCACTGCTCACAACGATAATAAAAAAGCCCTGAAACCGTCAGCAGGTCCCAAGGCTTTCATGTTGTTTTTTCGCCTGTTGCCCTGCTATCAACTCGAAATAATCACATCGCTGACTACACGCCCCGGAATAACAACTCCGGTCATAATAATGTTCTCGATCACAAGTTTGCTGAGACTACGCATAGGTCAATTAAAAGCATAAAACAGGGAGGGGGATGATAGTGAATAACACTACTTTTTTAGGTTAGGTGCAATCTGACAAACTGTCAACCAACAAGCGCACGGATTAGATCAACTTCACTTTTACCACCGCTTTATGAACGTATTGACTCGTTGCCAACGGAGCATGGATGTCCTGAGGCAAGAAGATAGCAAAACTCCCGGCAGGCACCTGAATCCAACTGGCCGGACGATCATAAAAGAACTCTAGATCCTTTTCAGCATCGTAGGGATCTTTTACCCGTTCTACAAAGTCACGTTCCAACCACCCGATCTTGTCAGTGCCTTCGATGACATACTGAATATCCAGATAATTTCGATGTGCTTCCAGCATCGCTTGTTCTCGTCCCACGCCATTTCCTCGGGCAATGATGGCGTAAACGTCCCGCCCCTGAATTTCATGAACACCATCTTCGAGTGATGCCAATTCCGGCCGCTGAAGAAATTCGAATCCTTTTTGGATTAATGAGGCCACGCCATAGTACTGAGCGGCATTCGACAAACGATCGAAAATCATGGTAAGTTTTCCCTGTTTGGAGAATCTTTAAGAGGTCAAAGTATTCTACTGATCAAATTCCTCGTCAACCTCATCGGCCCAAGAATCATCTTCATCATACTCTTCCCACAACTCCTCTTCATCGTCCGAACCTCCCGCGACTACTGTCGCTTTTCTGCGTACTTTGGCCAGTAAAATTGTGGATTGCTGTTGCTCATCTTCGGCTTCAGCTACTTGTTCGTCTTCATATTCATACTCAGCGTCATCCTCTTCCTCGACATAAATGTACTCTACGTCCTCGTCGTCCAGTTCATCTTCATCTTCATCTTCATCTTCGGCGCATTCTTCTTCGTATTCATATTCTTCATCGTCTTCGCCTATCTCTTCGTCTTCGTACTCATACTCCTGGTCATCCTCTGCATCTTCGTACTCGACTTGCTCCTCCTCAAATTCACCTTCAGGTACATCCCCGTCTTCGACTTCGACAAATTCGTCTGTGGAAGAGAAATAGTCGTCTTCCGTTGTTTTCTCCATACCACTTTCGCCATCTACTGCGACTGCACCATGTTTAATCAACTCCCATTCTTCCATTGTCATTTGGATTTCCCGAGCACTCGAACCGTTGTGTTGACCAACAATTCCGTCTTCTGCCATATAGTCAATCATGCGTGCAGCACGTCCATATCCGATCCCCAAAGCCCTTTGCAACAAGGAACAACTTCCACGTCCTTCACGGAGAACAACTTCAATAGCACTTTCATACAAATCGTCGCGTTTACGAATTGCCTCTGCATCAATTGCACCATCCTGTTCAATCTTCAAATTGACAAGTTCGTGCTCAAAATTCTGCTCGACCTCCGTACATTGTTCGACTACTCGATCAATTTCTTCATCGGACAGGAATGTGCCTTGCCCGCGAACCAGTGTACTTGTTCCAGGCCACAGGAAGAGCATGTCACCATTACCCAGCAACTTTTCTGCTCCCATTTCATCCAGTACGACCCGACTGTCCGTTCGACTTGCTACCTGAAATGCCAACCGAGCTGGCAGGTTAGATTTAATGAGGCCGGTAATCACATCGACTGTCGGCTTTTGCGTTGCTAAAACAAGATGGATTCCAACAGCACNACTCTTCTGAGCCAAGCGGATGATATGTTGTTCCACGTCTTTCCCGGCCGTCATCATCAAGTCTGCCAACTCATCAGCGACAATCACGATATAAGGCATGTGCGTTGGCACTTCGNCCATCGTTGCAATCTTAGTGCCAAGTCGTTCCCGTATCTGTTCTTCTCCCAAATCATTAAAGCTGGAAATGTGACGAACTCCTGTCTGAGCTAGCAGCCGATAACGTTCCTCCATTTTCTCGACCGCCCACGCCAGAATGGCTTCAGCCTTTTTCATGTCAGTAACAACCGGATGCATCAAATGCGGAAGCTTTCCGTAAACTGACAATTCCACCATCTTTGGATCGACCATCAGTAATCGCACTTCATCAGGGCGTCGGGCCATCAGGATCGAGGACACGATAGTATGCAGACAAACAGACTTACCGGAACCAGTTCGGCCTGCGATCAACAAATGAGGCATTTTGCAAAGATCAACGGCGATCGGATTGCCGGAAACATCTTTTCCAAGATAAATCGGTATAGCCATTTTACCGGCATTATCACTTGAATCTTCAATCACCTCCCGCATACGAACAAGCTGCTGTTCGCCATTGGGCACTTCAATTCCCACCGAGTTTTTCCCGGGGATCGGAGCCACAATACGGACACTAGGCACACGCAAGGCAATTGCAATATCATCGCTCAAACTGGTAATCTTGCTAAGTCGCAAACCAGCTTCCAATTCAATCTCGTACTGCGCGATCACAGGCCCTGTTTCAATGTCAACCACTTTGACATTAAAACCGAACTCCTTAAATGTCTTTTCCAGAATTCGGGCGTTCTGACGAACTTCTCTTTCCTGAGATTCAAAATCAATCATCGCCCGACGTTCCAGCAATTGATTGCTGGGTACTTCATACCCCGCGAATTGTTCCGCCGTCGCCGAAGCCGTTTCAAGCGACTCCATTAATTGTTCACGCTCCGTTTTTTCATCATCCAGCGGAACAGCCGATTTTCCAATGACTTTCGTAGGTGTCGTCGCAACAATCGGTGGATCGGCTGCCTTCTTTACCTGAAAATGCGGGCGAGGCAGCTTGCGTCGTTTTCGTTTCTTCCTAACTACCTTCGCTGTTTCCTCCGTGGGTGCTTCATCATCTGCAAATATTTCTTCCAGTTCAGATTCAGCCTCAGCTGTGACACGGTGTCCGCTGATCCTGATGGCTGGTTCCGATTCAGCTTCATCAATTTCCTCAGAGTCAGAATTCAGTGCCTCGAGCTCGTCCTCTTCGACATGCATAACATCCAAGACTCGGGCTGCTTTACGCTCCGTGCGTCGCTCTCGGCTAGCCAGTAAAAAGCGAAAGACACCCAAAAACAGGGTCTGCACAACACGCATTGTCAGTTTCAGGAAACGAGCAACCCAACTTATCACCATATAGTCGGTCGCCAGCATTAACCCTCCGAACACAAGGCTCAAGGCAAAAATCAGGCCACCGGTCGTAGCAAACGACCCATGTAAAAATGTACTAAAGGATGCCCCTAATATCCCACCACTGCCCATCACCGGCCCCGGAGTAATCGCCGGCAAAGTTAGCGACAGGCAGGTACAAACTCCGCATAAAGAAATCATCCAGCCTGCAAGTCGAATCGCCGGCGCATCAATATTACGGCGACGTAGCAGGGCAACATCGACGATAACAAGCGACCCCAGAAGGTAAAAAGCTCCGAATCCCAGCAGACTAAACATTATGTCTGCAGATAAGGCACCCAGCTTTCCACATGCATTTTGAATATACGTACTTTCCGGATACTCAATCAGATCAGCCTGATAGAGGTGATTCAAGGGAGGTAATAACTCACCAATCGGATCATTGGAGTGATACGTCAGCAATGCTGTTGCCAGGAAAATACTTCCTGCACACAACGTTAATGCAAACAGATCTCTTTTAATATCTCTTTCCAACATGGACACCACGATAAGGGGGATAATGGGTGTCAGCTTCCATGCCTGAGAATGTTCACTATGTTAATCCGTTTGTCAGTGAACATATTGATTTATATGGGTATAGCGATACCTAAGTCTTACCTTCGACAAGCTATCGGGCAAATCACGAGAAAAAAATTTGGCCTATCTTTATCGTTTTTTTTGTTACGACCAGTCCGCTAATTCTGGCAAACTGCAACTTCTCTAAGGATTACACCGACTAAGAACAGCAGAAAACGTCGCCGCTAATCTTTGTAACCATCAGCAATCAAAGAAATTCTTAGCAGGTTGGAAACTAGTCGTCTCACGAACTCGCACCATTACAGATAGAAGTTGTTCCTCACTGGAAATACCAAGTGTCATATCGCCTGGTATGTCATTAAGATCAATTCGCCTGCCATGAAACAACTGTTGCTGCTGTTGTTCATTGAGCAAAGTCCGATGAAACCCATCTAGGATCTGCAATGGGTTATGCAAAGACGAGACCACACTTTGGGGCGATGAAAAATCCGGAGCGATGGCCTGTTCGACGGTAAAATTACCGATCGCCGTTCGTCGCAAGCCCGTCATCACCGCTCCGGTATTCAACTGTTCCCCAATATCCCTACCCAGCGAGCGAATATAAGTTCCACTGGTGCATTCAACCTCGAGCTGCAAAATCGGAAAGTCATATGTGAGTATACGAATCTGCAGAATTTCGATTTCACGAGATTTCAATTCTACTTTTTCGCCACGCCGAGCAAGACTGTAGGCGCGTTTACCATTGATTTTCAAGGCCGAGTAAGCAGGAGGGCGTTGCAACTGACGCCCGCAAAACCCGGCGACGACGCGTTGTACCGATTCCAAATCCGGAATGTCTCTCACATCACGAATTTCGATCTCACCTTCGATATCTTCGGTTTCGCTTACCTTCCCCAATTCAAAAATAGCCACATACGTTTTACTTACTTTGTGAATTAGGTCCGTCAGCCTGGTCGCTCGTCCGACCGGCAGAATCAGCACTCCAGTCGCCAGGGGATCCAGAGTCCCAGCGTGACCGACTTTCACCGGGCGAATGACGCGTTGGACGACATTGACAACATCGCGTGAAGTCATACCTTGTGGTTTGTCAATATTGAGTAATCCAAACACGGCGGGTCCTATCAAAAACCAAAAGACGAAGACAACCAGATTCAACGGTCGCCCAATTTTGCTCTCCTTCGGTTGGCATCGGAAAACAGATCCTATTAGGCCAAACAAATTCCTTCGGATTACGTCAATTTACACCAGTAAAATACCTGCCTGAAGCCAGACTGCACTCCATAATATAGAAGTAAACCACAGGCTTGGGGTTTTTATCTATTTTTTGAAATCTCAACCAATTTGCGAATCGATAACCTAAAGTTCAACAGAGATGAATTCTACCCCCTCCTTTCCAGACATACGAATGCGTCGCCTGCGATACAACACAGGCGTTCGCAACCTGACTCGACATACTCGATTACACCCGGGATCACTCATTTATCCACNGTTTGTTCGAGTCGGTGAAAATATACGCCACGAAATCGGCTCGATGCCGGGACAGTTTCAATTATCCATTGACCAACTGGTTGTGGAAGCGAAAGAAGCGTATGATTTAGGCCTTGGAGGTATCATCCTATTTGGAATCCCCGACCAAAAAGATTGCCAGGGCAGTGATGCGTTGCATTCTGAAGGAATTGTACAGCAAGCCGTGGCCGAAGTTAAAGATGCTGTTCCTGATCTGCTGGTTCTGACAGATCTATGCATGTGTGAATATACCGATCACGGTCATTGCGGAATTCTTCATGAACGGGCTGGTTTCACCGATGTTTCCAATGACCCCACTTTGGAATATTTAGGGAAACAAGCTGTGACACATGCTCAACAGGGCGCTGATGTAATTGCTCCTAGCGGAATGATGGACGGTATGGTTCAGGCAATTCGAAGTGCCCTGGACGGGGCTGGTTTCGAGCATATTCCAATCATGAGTTATGCAGCCAAGTACGCCAGTAGCTATTACGGTCCT
Organism: Planctomycetaceae bacterium; assembly: GCA_002717145.1. GTDB lineage: Bacteria > Planctomycetota > Planctomycetia > Pirellulales > Pirellulaceae > UBA721. The sequence goes on from PBCP01000061.1 coordinate 19,483, forward strand.
TTTCGGGATGCTGCAGAAAGTGCACCAAGCTTCGGAGACCGACGCACCTATCAGATGGATCCGACGGCCCAGGCTGAGCAAGCACTTCGGGAAGTCGAACTCGATGTTCAGGAAGGAGCGGATATGCTGATGGTCAAACCTGCATTGGCCTATCTGGATATCATTACACGAGTCTCTCAAAACTATCCAGGTATCCCCCTGGCTGCATACAACGTATCGGGTGAGTATAGTATGGTAAAAGCAGCAGCGGCCAACGGATGGATTGATGAAGCACGTGTCGTTGACGAAACAATGACTGCCATTCACCGCGCCGGTGCCGATATCATCCTGACCTACTGGGCAAAAGACGTGGCACGCCGAATTTGCTCATAACCATCCGATCGCTTTCCATCTGTCCCATTCATTTTCTCAGCCAGACTATGTCCTACGAAAACAGCAAACAAATCTTCCAAGCCGCTCAGTCACTTATGCCCGGAGGCGTCAACAGCCCAGCCCGAGCCTTTGGTTCCGTTGGGGGTACTCCTCTGGTCATCGATCGTGGAGAAGGTGCCTACATCTATGACGTTGATGGCAATCGCCTGATTGATTACATCCAATCATGGGGCCCTATGATTTTGGGGCACAAACATCCTGCTGTAATGACCGCGATCGAACAGGCATTAACGAAAGGGTTCAGTTTTGGTGCCCCGACAGAAGGTGAAAACGAACTAGCTGAACTGATCATTGATGCCGTCGCGTCCGTTGAAAAAGTTCGTCTGGTAAATTCTGGTACAGAAGCCACCATGAGCGCCATTCGGCTTGCCCGGGGATTTACGGGGCGCGATATTATTGTGAAGTTTGCTGGTAACTATCACGGTCATGTCGACAGCTTACTCGTGGCCGCAGGGAGTAGCGCCGCCACTCTCGCAGTTCCCAATTCACCTGGCGTCACTGCGGGAACAAGTAAGGACACTCTTATTTTGACTTATAACGACTGTCAGGGAGTTCGAGACGCGTTTGCCAGTCATGGCGACCGCATCGCGGGGGTAATTTTCGAACCAGTCGTTGGTAATATGGGATGTGTCATTCCGGATTCAGAATTCCTGCAAACTCTTCGTGAATGCACTACTGCGAGTGGCTCCCTGTTGATCTTCGACGAAGTCATGACAGGATTCCGAGTCGCTTATGGAGGTGCACAACAGATCTGGGGAATCACACCTGACCTCACGACACTTGGAAAAATCGTCGGTGGTGGAATGCCAATCGGAGCCTACGGCGGACGTGTCGACATCATGGACCATGTCCTACCAGCTGGCAAAGTTTTCCAGGCGGGCACTTTAAGTGGAAACCCGATTGCCTGTGCAGCTGGAAGTGCAACCCTACGCGAATTACGAGACCACTCACCTTATCAGAGACTCGAAACACTAAGTCAAAAACTGGCAACCGGTCTTCAAGAGGCAGCAGACGCTGCCAAGCAGGTATGCTGTGTACAGCGAGTGGGCAGTATGATGACTCTGTTCTTCAATTCAGGACCAGTCCGCTGTTGGGAAGATGCTTCCGCCAGCGATACTGAATCATTCGGGCGTTACTTTTGGGGACTAATTGATAAGGGAGTATACATGCCCTGTAGTCAATATGAAGCCCTATTCGTTTCTGCAGCGCACTCGGAAGATGACATTCAAGCGACTTTAGATGCCGCCACAACGGTTTTGGCAGACCTTTAATTCAGGCTCCGTCTATTTCCCGTCATGCAGGCGATCACCGAGGAAATCATCGAGTTCCTCAATTGCGTAGATCTGATTGGATGTCTCTGCGATTGGATAGACAACTCGTCTGAATTCGACCGTATTTGCCTGATCATCCAGTATTACGTAACAGCTGCGTGAATCTCCATCCCGAGGCTGCCCGACGCTTCCTACATTGATCATCACTTTTCTGTCATCCAAATGGTAGACGCTTTCAATTTGCGTCAAATTTAAAAATTCATAATCTTCCGTAAATACGCCAGGAACATGTGTGTGCCCCTGAAAGCAGTATTTAGGAATCAGTGAAAAGACTTTTTCAATTTTTCGTTTGTTATAAACGTCCTCTGGGAAAACATACTCATTGATCGGATTTCGAGCGCTTCCATGGACAAACAAAAATTCGTCAACCTGATGAGTTCTCGGTAATTCGGCTAAAAACCGCCAACGACGTTTGGCTCCTTCAGATTCTTCAGAATCGAATTCCAGCTGTTTACGAGTCCAGAAAATGGCGCGTTCCGCGGTACTCGAGAATCCTTCAGGGTCAAACAGAGCTGCCTGATCGTGATTCCCCAGGATACACAACTGAAATTCAGCAACTAAATCGATACATTCACGTGGACTTGGACCGTACCCAATGATATCTCCTAAACAGAAAATTTCATCAATCTGTTGATTCTGAATATCCTGCATCACGTTTTGCAGAGCAATCAGATTTCCATGAATGTCGCTAACGAGCGCCCGTCTCAAGTGGTCACCTATCCGCCGTTGTCAAATTCCAGAGCGTTTACCCTCTAGCGACCTGCTCGCAGGCGGTCTCCCAGAGAATTGTGTAATTCATCAATACTATAGATTTTACGAGCAGTTGTGTCATACGGGTAGTTCAGTCGTCGAAATTGAACCAGCTTCGTATCAGGGTCGAACATGACATAGCTGCTTCGGTTATCTTCGTCCCGTGGCTGCCCGACACTGCCCACGTTGATCAAAGCCTTATGGTCACCTAATTGGTATTCATAGTCACACTCATCAGGCGAGATAAAATCGAAGTCATGCGTAAAAACTCCGGGAATATGAGTATGCCCCTGAAAACAGTATTTCGTGACGCGATCAAAAATTGATTCCAGCTTTGGACGTTTGTAAACATCTTCAGGGAAGACGTATTCATTGGTAGGTTCTCGCGCGCTGCCATGTACAAACATGACTTCCCCCTCCACGTGCATCGGTGGTATTTCTCCGAGAAAGTCCCAGCGACGGTTCATTTGGGAGTGGTTTCCTGATGATTTCTCCAATTCGTCACGAGTCCAGTACACAGCCTGCANGGCCACTGGATTAAATCCGTCCGGATCAAATAAGGTTGCTTCGTCATGATTACCACGAATCGTAATGTCACAACGACGAATGACTTCATCGATACATTCCCGCGGGTTGGGCCCGTACCCGACGATATCGCCCAAACAGATAATTCTGGTAACCCCCTGCTTTTGGATATCACCCAGAACTGTCTGCAGAGCTTCATAGTTTCCGTGGATATCGCTGATTAACGCGTACTTCACCGATAAAACCTAATTCAAAAACAATCGACTTCCGATGTTCTATTGTGTGACAAACTTCCAATCATATCTACCACAGATATTGAAAGTCTTTATGATTATATGCATTCCTTTGCCAATTCCCCTTCTGGCATCTACGAACGTTCATTTGTATGCGGAATTCCACCCTTGAAAATTCTGGCTATTGAGACCACAGAGAGGCAGGGATCCATTGCTCTTTACGAGTCGGCTTCCCTGCAGCACCACCATACCTTACCTGCCAACGACCGATCTGCTGCGACTCTGGCACCGGAGATAAAAGCCGTTTGCGCTCGTCACAACTGGACACTCAGTGATATTGACCGTATTGCTGTCACCACCGGTCCGGGGTCATTCACCGGATTAAGGGTGGGCATTGTGACTGCCAAAACGCTCGGATATGCACTGGGAAGGGACGTCGTAGGCATTAACACGCTTGATGCAATTGCCCTGCAGGCAAATCACGTAGGCGAACTCGAAGTTGTGATGGACGCTCAGCGAAACGAAGTCTTCTCTCGGCGTTATCTACTTGAGTCTGAAAGCTTTCCAAAGCCGCTCAATGACATCACGATTATCGACGATCAATTGTGGGTTGCCCAACTGCCGGACGGGGTTAAAGTAACTGGTCCTGTACTGAAGAAACTAAACGATCGCCTTGGCGCTCGTATCGAAACGGAATTGGAATCCAACTGGGCTCCACGTGCAGACAGTGTTGCCAGACTGGCTGCCGTAACACAACCCATCGATTCGCCATTTAAACTAATGCCGGAATATTTCCGAAAAAGCGCAGCTGAAGAAAAACACCAGCAAGCCCAAAATGAAACTTAGAGCAAGCTACTTCCCGATACAAAAAGTACTAAAGATACGATCCAGAATATCGTCGGTATAGACGGCACCGATGATGAGGCCAAGCTGATTTAATGCGGTTCGCAACTCAACCGCAATCAGCTCTTCGACCCACTGCTGTCCACAAAGCTGCCAGGCTCGCTGCACGCTCTGTGTTGCTTTTTCGAGACTGTCAACACAACGAGCTGCAGTCTGCTGAACGACCGGCCCTTCTGTTGTTCGCTGCCCCAGCACATTTACCAAATGCTCTCTTAATGCGGCGACTCCCTCGACGGTGTGTGAAGTAACGACATCGGCTGCGGCATGTGCAATAAACCCAGGTAAATCACTCTTGGTGCATACTACTATCCGCAACCCATCAGGCACCCGTTTTATCTGTTCAATCTCCCATGCATCCAACTCCCGACTACCATCAACACAGAAAAGTTCGACCTGAGATACTTCTTTTTGGCGATCTGTAACTTCTTGCGCTTCTGAGTCGATTTGTGACAATTCAGCTGCACTCAATTCAACTCCGGCAGTGTCAATTAAAGTGCAATCGACACCGCTGATTCTACATAAACGCGTGACATAATCCCGTGTGGTTCCGGCAACCTCCGAGACAATCGCCGCTGGTTCCCCTACTAAAGCATTTAGTAGGCTGCTCTTTCCAACGTTCGGCAATCCACGAAGCAGTATTCGGACATGATTGCTCTGCACAAGCCGGCTGCTGAGCTTGCCAAGTATTTCATCTAACTGTTTAGCCAATGCCCCAACCTGCCTCTGCAGCTGATCCTGAGAAATAAACTCGATATCCTCTTCCACAAAATCAAGGCCAGCTTCCAAGTGTGCCAACAGCTCGATCAATCGATTGCGTAACGATTGCAGATCTTTATTTAAGCCGCCGGCTAACTGACTCAAGGCAACCGACAATTCCTGCTGATCGACTGCATCGATCACACCCAAAACTGCTTCCGCCTGAGTCAAATCAAGCCTGCCCGCCAGGAATGCCCTCATCGTGAATTCACCGGGTTCCGCAATTCTTACTAGCCCCGTCGGAATCTGACAAAGCTGATTCAATGTTGCCTGAAGAAGCGGAGCGGCACCTGGCATGTGAATTTCAACAGATGGTTCGCGAGTATAGCTTCGGTGATCCGGCCAATAATACAATTGCGCATCACAGGCAGGGAAGCCGCCAATTTGAATTTCAGAGCGAAGGACCGTTGGCTGATTAATCGCCGCAAACAAATTTGATTCCACCAAAATCGATTCGAGGCAATGCAAAACCTGCGGTCCACTGATTCTGACAATTCCGCGTTGTGCCTGTCCAGCAGCAGATGCGATTGCACAGATTGTGTCGTCTGTATTAAACACGCCAGCACTCCCCGGCATCACAAAATCCGCCGGTTCGTTTAGCGTCGACGGCGACCGCTGCGTAAACTATCAAGCTGCTTGCGTCGTTGGCTATCACCACCTGTAGCCTGATTGCGTTGTTGAGCTTCAGTCATCTCCATCATCCGTACCATAAACCCGGGTTTTGACTTTTTCTGTCGACGCTCTTC
>PBCP01000062.1 GCA_002717145.1 Planctomycetaceae bacterium
GGAAGCTGGCTAATCAAGGGAAGTGAATGCGTCCGGTAAAAGCTCTTCTATCACGGTTGTTTTTACCTCGCTTGAGTCGGGGGTTGCCAGATGGACATTACAACCTGGAGCAAGTTCAGCAATAAGCTGACGGCAATTGCCGCAAGGAGTTGCCTGAGTTTCCGTAACGATTGCAATGTCCGTGATGTTTGCGATCCCCAGAGCTATCGCCTGACTAAGGGCAACTGCTTCCGCACAAATAGTACTTCCAAATGCGGCATTTTCTACATTGCATCCACGTACATATTCTCCCGCTGCGTTACCAACAGCCGCGCCCACCAGAAACTTGGAGTAGGGAGCGTAAGCGTGTAATCTGGCGGCTCGAGCTTGCTGTATCAATTCGTCAAGTTTCATGAATTGCCCTCGAATTGGCTTTGGTCAACCGTCCCCATAATCAATGGTCTTGGAGCCACCGGAGCCTCGGATAGTTGAAGAGCACCCCGTAGTTCAGTCAGAAAAGGTTTGGGCGATGGATGGGAAATGGCACCGATAACATCTCCCTTTTCAATAGCATCGCCAATCTTTTTGGGAACTGCAATTGAGACCTGTGGATTGATTAGGTCATTTGGTAATTGACGTCCGCCGCCCATACGGACGAGTAATGCTCCAAGAGCACCGGTGTTCACGCTGGCAAGAAAACCAGTTGAATGAGCAATCAGTGGTGTCCAGTTTGGACTAATTAAGTGACACAATTTACCGCCCTGTTTTTCCACCATTTCTTCAAAGTGGTTTTGAGCGTACCCATTGGTCAGATTGTCTGCCACTTCTGCGTAGCTGACTTGTTTTCCTGCAAGAGTCAGTAACTCAAAGGCAAAAGTAGTAGCCAGATGCACCAAATCCGAAGGGCCGGAACCGGCAAAGGAAAGTAAAGCCTCGCGAACTTCCGCTGCATTTCCTATAGCAGTTCCAAGCGGTTGTTCCATGTCGGTAATAATCGCTTTTGCCCTGACTTGGAATCGGGAACAGATTTGAACAAGCATCGAGGCAAGTTCTCTCGCATCGGCTAGCGTTCGCATCGAAGTTCCAGATCCGCATTTGACGTCGAAAATAAGCGCATCGGGGGATTCAGCCAGCTTTTTGGATAGAATGCTGGAAGTGATGAGTGGGATTGAAGCAACGGTGCCTGTGACATCGCGCAACCCATAAAGTTTTTTGTCGGCGGGTGCAATCTCGTCGGTAGCGCCTGTGATGACACAGCCGGTCGCATTGACGATGGCCTGTAAGTTATCAAGCGACAGGTTGGTATTAAAGTCGGGGATGCTCTCAAGTTTGTCGAGTGTTCCACCTGTGATACCAAGCCCGCGGCCAGAAATCATGGGGACGCGAACACCGAAGCTGGCCAACAACGGAGCAATTAGAAGTGAGGCTTTATCTCCGACACCACCGGTAGAATGTTTGTCTACAACCGGTACTTCTGATGCCCAGGTGATTTGTGACCCGCTTTGCAGCATCGCTTTTGTTAAGAAGTAGGTTTCATCAAGTGTCATACCTCGAATGCAAGTCGCCATCGCGAAGGCAGCCATCTGGGAATCCAGTAATTCGCCGGATTGGAAGCTGGATATGAGTTGCCGAATTTGGTCTTCGCTTAAAGCGGCTCCATCTCGTTTTAGACGGATGAGTTCTACAGGCGGAGTGGTCGGAGCTTGCGTAGTCACGGTGTTAGTAGCTTTCTCCTGTGCCGCCAACTGCAATCGCCTGAGATGCACTGGTTCCCAATCTAGTGACACCCATTTCCGCGAGTCGTTTAGCATCTTCGTAATTGCGGATGCCACCTGACGCCTTTACTTGTACAATCCCTTCGACGTTGTCAAGCATGAGCTGAATGTGCTCGCTGGTAGCCCCTGTGTAGTTGTAGTCCCCGGAGGCACGTTTAGTGTATCCAAATCCGGTGGACGTCTTCACAAATTCGACTTGCAGATCCGTACATATATTGCAGAGTTGAATGATGTGAGAATCTTCCAGGTAGTCGGTCTCGAAGATCACTTTGAGGATAGCATGATGACTTCGGGCAATAATTTGAACGGCTGCAATATCAGCACGAACGTAATTCCAGTCTTCTTCGAGTACACGGCCAATATTAACTACCATGTCCAATTCCGTGGCGCCGTCCTTGCATGCCTGCTCGGCTTCAGCGCTCTTGACGATGGTGGCATTACTACCATGAGGAAACCCGATGACAGTTCCGACACCGACCGTTGAATCTTTAAGAAGCTCTTTGGCTGCGCCGACCATGTAAGGCTTGACGCAAACAGTTGCGACTCCCAGTGTGTGCGCGAGTTGACAGCCAGCAGTGAGTTCTTCGGTACTAGCGGTTGGATGCAGGATTGCGTGATCTATTAAAGCGACGATATTCATAGTTGGGTTAATTCTTCCAGTCCAGGCCTGTATAAAGTGTATTCAAATTGCTATTTCCGTTGTCGGTCAGGATGATCATATCCTCAACTCGTATGCCACCGATGGCACGGCAATAGAGACCAGGTTCAATTGTAAGACAATCCCCGGGAAGAAGTTCAGGCCCACCAAAGTCAAGTAATGGCGGTTCATGGACTTCGAGGCCCACGGCATGGCCTGTTCCGTGAGTCATACTGCAAAACGATTCGGGAGCATCAGCAGTCGGAAGGCCGGTGTGATAACCATTTTCAAGTATGACCTGAATGGTGGCTTTGTGAACGTCTTCACCCGTAACACCGGGTTTGGCCGCCGCACAGCCAGCTGCATTCGCTTCACAGACAGCCATATGCATTCGAGTAAGCTCATCTGAAATGTGGCCATGAACAACGGTTCTCGTGCAGTCACCATAGTAAAGTGTTTTTCTGTTTTGAGGGAATATGTCAACGATTACCGGTTGCTCGCTATAAATGGGGCCCGTGCCATAGTCATGGCAGTCGGCTCCTGTTGGGCCGCAGGCAACAATACTCTTGGGATTAAAATAATCGCGCTCCAATAGGAAGATGTCGATAGCCGATCTCACTCGCTCTGAAGTTAAGATTTCACCCGCATGGACTAATTGCTGTTGATCGTTCACCTCGGCGTTGGCAATCAGTTCACAGGCCATACGCATAGCCTGTTCAGTCATTGCCTGAGACTCCTGAAGCCATGCAGCTTCCTCTGGATCCTTCTGTCTTCGCTCTAAAACACCAAGATCGGCGTCGTACTTGATTTCAATTCCACGAAGCGAGATGTGATGAGCAAAAATATAAGGCAACGTACGATCGGCGATCACGGAAGTTACATCGTGGCGGACGAGGTACTCGGCAGTTGCCTGAGCGGTTGCCGTTTCCCGATCGCCCGATAGGCCTTCGTCGGGCCGGTGGTCTGCCGGACAAGAAATGCGGTCAGCCCGCGCGTCGCGTCTGGCACGTTGCATTTCAATATCTCTCACAATAAACATGCTATGATCATCCGCACTCCCCTCGATTGTGATTAAGGCTGTAGGGTCGCCGACTAAAAAACGTATTTTGTGGTAGAGCGAGTAATTGGATTTGGGAATGCCGGCGAGAACTTTTGCTGTATTGGACATGGTTTCCGAGTGTGGATGTTAAGGGTTTAAGGTGAGTTTGAAAGCTAACGGGAATAAGGACGAGCAGCGGGGCAAAGGGTGTTTGTAAATGATACATCAATGTGAGATTTTGATACATTGTGGATGTATTTTAGGGAGTCTGATCAGTCCTATAACTACGTATTTTCGTTGAATGAGGGGAAAAGCTGGAAAAACCATGTTTGGCACGCGGCTTGCTCTGGTTAGTGATGTGAAAACATAGATTTGATAGTATTTTCGCTTACGAGGTGGCCTAATGATAGAGACTAGAAATATCCTGCATAGCGATGGCAGACTTGAGATCCGCCGGGTTATTTCAGCCGATAATCTAGATGATTGGAATCATGACAACCCTTTGGCGTTCGAACGTAGTATCGTCTGGATACGCCCGGTTCTCGATTTACCCTATATTCGTACGGCGTTCGTGCAGAATGCGCGGAGCCGAAGAGGGCCGTTGTTGACAGCGAATCAAGATCAAATCGTTGTAGGCTATTCAAAGCTGACTGCTGACGCACCCATGCAAGGGCAAGATTATCTCTACTATCAACGTCGGGTCTTTTATCTGACGAGGAACGATTTGCAGGGAGTTGGTGATGTCGGGGCGAGTGCAAATTGTATTCAGCCGACAACGATTGTGCCTACAATTTGGGGTGAACGATTTACATCAGTCGCCAGTCACGAATCCGGCGCAACCGTCATGAATTCCTCAGACGTTATTCGTGACATTGGCGAGGATAGTGGAATTGTGGAGTTTGCTTTTTAGCGTTCACGTTTCAAAGCAATGTCATCGCCCGTGGGTTGATCTTCCGAGGTATTGCCCTGATTGTCTTCGCGATCACGCCCAAAACTATACAACAGATATCCATTTGGTGTAGTTCTATAGGTGAGTCCGTTTTCATTGAATCGATCCTGAGGAATGGTCTTTAGGTTTGGACCGACCAGAGCCTTGAGATTTGATGGGTAATTCTCGTGTTCAAGGTAGTGGAGTTCCAAGGCAATTCCGATTTGGGTGATTTCGTTCTGCATCAATGCACGGTCTTCGACGCTAAGCGCTGCTTCTGACGCAGGTAGCAATAAGGAAATCAATATATTGCTCATTTGCTCGCTAGTGAGCTCCGGGAGCGTCTTGCCACTGAACAGAACCTTTTTAGCGAGGCTGGCGGGATCACGAGCCTCTGTGACGAGTGTCTCAAGGCGTGTTTCGAGCTCCGCGTATGCTTTGGTGCGTTCATGGACATCTTGAATCGATCCAGTACGATATAGTTCGTCGTACCAATAGTTTCCCCGCCGCATGACGCTGTCCCAGTTTATGAAGCTGGATGACACCAATTTCCCTAGCCCTTTAAGGATGGGGTTTGGCCGCGCGGCACTACCCGTCCAATTAGAGTTTAGTGAGGACGGCCCATATTTGGCGACTGATATCGTAGTGTCCAAATACATGTAACGTTCAGTTAGGTTGATTTTATCAATCATCTTGGGCATGGGCGGCAGTTTACGCAGATTTGAACGGTGTGCTTGAAGCTGCTCGCGGGTGAGGTTGTTGGCATTCAGTATTTTCTGGTCTAGGGACGACGCGATACCGCTAATGGCTATTCCGACAAGACCTTCTATCAACGTGCCCCCCCGTGCGGTTAGTCGTCCGATACGGTGTAATGCAATGGCGTTACGCATTGCGGAATCAATATCACCGTTTCCAAGATGGTAGTTTGCATCAATCGCTACGGTACGCGCAATCTCGCGCATGTGATGGACACCAGGTAGAAGGATGGAGATGAGTTCAGGTACAAATTCCTCTGCGGCGTCTTCACGTTCTCCAGGGGCCAAAACATATGGATTGTAATACTGCTTTTTCGAATGAGCCACGTTGACGCATGCTTCGATGTGGTCTTTGTTGTCTTCACGCCATTGGAAGACTTCGGGGTGGGAGGCTTCAGTCCACGGTGCTTCGGAAACTTCAAAATACAGATCTTCAGCTCTGTTACCGTCGATTTTGTGTTGGCCAGCGGCTAATTCGGCTGCCCCTTTAGATGATGCTAAATGCTTTTTGTAGTAGCTGAAAAAATCAACCATATAGTCACCCTCGGTTGGCAAGTCATCCATGCCGATAGCGTGGAAGAAGTGAGGTCTGAAATCAGGCGAGAGTTGGACGGGGCCGGTGATTTTCCAAATAGCGACTGCCAGGTTGTTTTCTGGAGTTGTGTTCTTCCGGAATTGGGAATTCAGAGCGGCAACATAATCAGGATATCCATCTCCCTTTAATGGGCTAGTGATCCGAGTCGTTTCAGGACTGATGGTGATCAATAGATCGTCGGCCCGACAGTTCAGAGCAGTAAAGGTCACCGCCAAAGTAAGGCAAACACGAATGAAGATGCTCATAGTAACCCTGCGTTCTACATGTTGGCGTTTTGGTAAGTGCAATGTTGTTTTCTACTAAACTATACACGCGAAAAGATGGAATTGAGTGGAAACCCTTGAAAAATCGTTAGAGGATTTGATAGGTTGGTTTAGCGATAGCCTTGGCGAATTATAGGGTGATGTTTCGTCATCCTTGTTTAACATTGCGACGAGCGGAAATTGTGCAACACTACGGAAAGCTCAATTTCATTACTACGCTTCGCTTCGTAATGAAATTGAGCTTTCCGTAGTGTTGCATTGGCGTAGCCACAGCAGGGAATCGTCGGGGTTGGCTCGAACTGAATCGGGCCAACCCTTTTTAATGTCTACGAAGGAATAGTCTGATAGGGGTACGATCTATTGCCAGCCAGCGGAACTGAGACGAATCTGATTATCTGGGGCCTGGCGGCAACCATCGCGGCAGGTTTCATCCTGTTGGCAAGATATCGACAGCATGTGTCGGCTAACGATAGGAAACGTGGCTCAAATTCTGCGGGGAGCAGGAAACCTAGCAGGTATGGTCGGCAAAATAGCTACGGGAAATCTGCACAAGGCCCTTTGTCTGATGTAGATCGACTTTATCGACTAATTCCAGGCATACAGGAGCTCGTCAAAAGTGGCGGGACTCAGTATACGAACAGTCGGATTCCAAAACGTTCAGGTGGATTTCGGGATTTAGATGTTCCAAATCAAGCCACGAAGAAAGTGCAGCACGCTTTATATCACAAGTTGTTTTCAAAGTACCGCATTCATGAGTCCGCATGTGGCTTTGTAAAGGGCAGATCGATTGTGCAAAATGCGCTGCCTCACCTGCGGCATGAAGTGGTTGTGAAGTTGGATATTCGGGAATTTTTTCCAAATACGAGCCGGTTGCGGATTAATAGGTATTTCCGATCGACGGGGTGGACCAGTAAGGCTGCGGATTTATTAACGAGCATCGTTTGCTACAAACAAGGTTTGCCACAAGGCGCTCCCACGAGTCCCGTAATCAGCAACATTGTGAATAAGACTATGGACTGGAGGTTTGCGGCGTTGGCGGATGCCTTCGGCGCCCAGTACACAAGATATGCCGATGACATTACGTTTTCATTGAAAAGCTATGATCGTGGCAAGGTACACAGGCTCATTCAAAACGCTGGAATGGTATGCCGCAGCTATGGGTACAAGCTGAATAACAAGAAAAAGAGGATCATTCGAAGTCATCGCCGCCAGGAGGTGACAGGGTTAGTGGTGAACGAAAAAATCAATCTGCCAAGATCTCGCCGGCGGTGGTTGCGAGCTATTCAGCATCGATTACGGAACGGCCTGGAAACGACGGTGACGAACTCTGAATATGAAGGGTGGATGTCGCTTTTGAAAATGGTGAGTCCCGAGTCGCCTTTGTTAGAGTCGCATCAACAACTTATTCTTGAGGGAATTTTACATAGAAAAAATCAGTCTACGCTGACAGAAGAGAAGAAACATGCGGACAGCCAGCTCGAGTCGGAAACAGCACAAAGCGGGGCTGACGTCGTTACAACAGTGGAGATTCGTAGTGAAGGAAGTGATGACCAGGCAGGCAATACGAGTCCTACGTCCTTGGACACAAATAGTGAACCGGAAGCGGATGGCAGCATACAGTTAGCCGCGGATAAGAGGGAGCCTCAAGGTGGCAGCAAGACTCACGATACAATCGCTAATGGCGTCGAGAGTCAAGCTGAGTCAGACGGCGTGCCTGATTCTAAGAGTGATTTGTTTTATGAAGACCGTCTGATTGATTTCGTGCAGAGGCTTAAGAATGCCAAACCCTATTCGGCCGAGGCTAGAGAGATAGAAAATGACTTTGCCGGAGCAAAGTATGCCACCGTTGTTGAACTTGAATCCTATAAGCGTACGTTTTCCTTTAAGTTGCCTGCTGGTTACCAAAAGGGAAGGACGGTTTCTGGAAGGATTTCGGATGGCACTGCAATCCAGCTATATTTTGCCGATCAGCTGAGTGACCCGATTGAGGCGGCGGCCTTTCCATTCAAGGGCGAAGTGAGTATCGAGGTGATACAATGGAACTCCACATTCAAACGCATCGAAGCATTGGCTACTGGCGGAATGTTTGACTGATTGCGGCAGCGTTTTCGAAGGATATTAATAAAGGTTCGCGACATGTACAAAAGTATGGGAATGGCAATTCTATTAACGGTTCTGATGGCGGGAATGGCGATGGCAGAGGATTTAAAGATTGAAGGCGGAGAGGGCATCCTTACTGATGACGCTAAGTTGGAAACGTTATGGGAGGAAGGTGGGTTTACAGAAGGGGCTGCGGCAGGACCGGATGGGAACATGTACTTTTCGGATTTTGCTCAGCCGTTTGATTCAGGACCGGCACGAGTTATGAGATTTAGTCCATCAACAGGGAAAACGGATGTTTACTGCCCCGATAGCGGTATGGGAAACGGCCTTATGTTTACACGTGATGGCCGTTTGCTCGGATGTTGTGCCTCCCCACTTGGTGGGCATCGGGCGCTGGTCGAATTTAAGAAGGATGGTTCGGTACAGGTCCTTCAGGCGAAGTTTAATGGCAAGAGATTCAATTCTCCGAATGATATCGTGATTGACCGAAAAGGGCGGGTTTATTTCACGGATCCAAAGTATGTAGGTCCCGAGGAACTTGAGTTAGATAGCTTCGACGTGTATCGTCTCGACCCGAATGGAGATCTTTCCATCGCGACAACCGAAATTGATAAACCCAATGGCATCGTATTGTCACCCAACCAACGAACAATTTATATCGCAGAGACTGATAACGGGTCTGCGAAGGCAGATCTTGAAGAAGGATTCGAGCCTGGAAGCATGACGCTTAACGCATTTCGTGTAAATCGGAATGGTGACTTGTCAAAGCGTAAGGTTTTGCATGATTTCGGTAAAGAAACAGGCGTTGACGGTATGACCGTTGATCGTAGTGGCCGCATTTATGCGGCCGTACGCAGTGCCAGTCGCTTCGGAATTGTAATTTTTTCATCGTCCGGTGAAGAGCTAGGATATATCGAAACACCGGAACTTCCCACCAACGCCAGTTTTGGTAGAGGCAAGGAGGTTCACACTCTGTATATCACAGCCGGAAAGGGATTCTATAGGATACGTACCAAGGCGACTGGGTATCACCCTGCTGTGGATTAGACGCGATGCTAGATGAAATGGTGCCCATGCAATGGTATTGGGTTCGACGTGATGATGGTAGCTTAGCTCCGTACCTGTTTCATCAGAAAAGGACGGACGCCTGGGGTAACGAGGTAGGTGAATTCTTTATGGGAAGTAAGCTTACGACCTGGTCGCTTGGTAGGGTAGTCGGTCTGGCAGAGATGCCGGAAAATTAGAATCCCGCTGGTGCCTGGAAGAGCGTTTTAAGGCTTTTCCAAACTTGACTGTCTTTTTCGTAGCGGTGCGAACTACGTAACAGAAGAATCGTAGTAGTGTCAGATTTTTTATCATAACGCCGATGAAAAACGATCCATGTCCGTAGTGGTTTCTTCGTTGTAAACGGATCGAATCCATCAACGACGATGACTGGATATTTGTTGTCAGCTCTTCGCCTGGTGATATCCATTTTGACATTCTTCTTAGGGAACTGGCCACCATAAAGTCCGGCATCATATTCCAGTAGTGCCCGGCGGACCTGCTCATCGCTGTTAATCACGTTACCTCGTAACTGGTACAAGATCGGGTAGGACCAGAAGAAGTCACTAGACGCATCAAAAAAGGGCTTTGGAAATCGTAACTGTAGGGTGCCCTTCCAGGGGAGTGACTTTGCCCATGGGGGAGGGTAGCTGGTGTTTTCAACTCGCCACCCCGGAGGTACTGGCAAGGTGATTACATCCTGCGCAACCAGATTGGTCGCAGACAATACACAAATGATGGAGAGTAAAAGGCGGGGCATGGCAGATCCGCGGTAAGGTTTACTGTGTTGGGAAAGAGCTTAAACTCGACTTTGTTCTATCATCGTATCGTAATAGAATACGGGTATCGCAGGACATTTAAAGTATTTATGAGATTAATAGCATCGTTAGGGTGATGGAGACACAATGAGCTACTTTCTTGGTGTTGATATTGGGACTTCCGGGACGAAAACCATATTGATTGATGAGCGGGGTAGAATTCTCTCCGAAGCAAGTGCCAAATACAAACTATTCCATCCGAAGCCCCTTTGGAGCGAGCAAAACCCGGATGACTGGTGGAAGGCGACGGTGAAGACGATTCGGGAGGTGGTAGCTGTCGCAGGTAAGCCGGCGTCTTCAATCAGGGCGATTGGCCTCTCAGGCCAGATGCATGGAAGTGTGTTTTTGGACAAGGACGACAAAGTTATCCGGCCCGCACTGCTTTGGAATGATCAACGCACTACACAAGAATGTGAAGAAATTGAAAGCCGGGCTGGAGGGCGACGAGCTCTGATTCGAATGGTTGCCAATCCTGCGTTAACGGGATTTACAGCACCAAAAATTTTATGGCTACGTAACAATGAGCCTCGCAACTATGCCCGACTGAAGAAAGTCCTGTTGCCAAAAGATGATGTGCGTCGCCGTTTGACGGGTGAGTATGCCACTGAGGTAAGTGACGCAAGTGGAATGCTGTTGCTGGATGTGAAGAAAAGGAATTGGTCAGCAAAATTACTGGCAAAATTAGAATTAGACTCGTCACTGCTTGGTAAGGTCTACGAATCAGAAGACGTAACGGGGACCTTAACCAAAAAAGCTGCCAAGACATTAGGGCTGACCACGGATTGTGTCGTAGTTGGTGGAGCAGGGGATTGTGCAGCAAATGCTGTGGGGACAGGCGTGGTACGGTCTGGTGTGCTATCGACGTCGATTGGTACATCGGGCGTAATGTTTGTCCACAGCGACGATGTGCAGGTGGATCCGGAAGGGCGTCTACATACCTTTTGCCATGCTGTACGTGGTAAGTGGCACATGATGGGGGTCAATCTATGTGCAGGTGGCTCTCTGCAATGGTTTGCTGAGAACCTCTGTGCAGAGCTTGGTGATAATGTATACGATGTGCTTAATCGGGAAGCGGCGCGAGCAAACCCGGGGGCAGAAGGGCTCTATTTTCTGCCTTACCTCGCTGGTGAGCGAACTCCGCATGCTGACCCGGATGCGCGCGGTTGTTTTGTAGGTCTTACGCTGGCACATCAACGCGCTCAGATTGCCAGGTCGATCATGGAGGGTGTGACCTATTCAATGCGGGACAGCCTCGAAATCATACGCTCTATGAATGTACCGGTAAAACAGGTCCGGGTATCCGGAGGCGGCTCAAAAAGTAAGCTCTGGCGTCAACTCCAGGCTGATGTGTTTGGAACGAAAGCAGTTACCATCAACGCGGAACAGGGCCCGGCCTACGGAGTGGCTCTCTTGGCAGCTGTCGGCGCTGGTGCCTATAAGAATATACAGCAGGCATGTTCGGCGACCATCAGGGAAACTTCGGCGACGGCGGTTAACCGAAAAACAAAACGAATTTATGACACGCGTTTTCCGGTGTATCAGAACCTTTATCAATCCCTGAAAAAGGATTTCAAAACTATTTCCGACATCGAAGGCTGAATTCCGTAACTGGTCTATTTAATAGGTAACTAGGACTACATTGGACGATCGTAGAAATAAACAGAAAATTGGTTCGACCAGTTACTTCATGGAAGTAGTTTTGCTTGTTCTGATTTTCGCGTGTTCCCATGGAAGCCCGCCACCAGACGCTAACGAAGCTCACTATCTCGTTAAGGCGAAACATTACTGGAATCCAGAATTTGGATCCACGGATTTCTTCCTGTCATCGGCGGACGCTCATCTTATTTTCTACTGGGCCTTTGGCTGGCTTACCGTATTGTTTGAATTGCCTGTCGTTGCGTGGATCGGGCGGTTGTTGTCGTGGTTGCTCATCGGTTCAGCCTTGGCGTCTATCGGCCGGCGTTTGGTGGGAAAACGGCTGGCAGGGGTGTTGTTGGGCACGGTATTTGTTGTTTTGACCGAATATGGTCATCTAGCCGGAGAGTGGGTTATTGTCGGGTTTGAGGCTAAGACTATTTCGTATGGATTAGCATTTTGGGGAATCCGTATGACGCTTGACGGTAAATGGGGGTATGCATGGATTTTGACCGGCTGCGCTGCTGCTTTCCATGTGCTGGCTGGTGGCTGGATCGTATTTTGCCTGCTCATTATTCGTGGGTTGGAATTATCTAGCCAGCGGAAAAGACCAGGCCAGACTGAAGTGTGTACTCTACTGCTGGGCGGCTTTCTAGCGTTGGGGGGACTGATTCCCGGAATCCTGCTCTCGAGCTCGGATCCTGATACTTCGGCTCAGGCAAATTACTTATATGTCCATATTCGATTGCCCCATCATTTAGTCATTACAACGTTTGCAACACAACGGATTGTGGCCTTTAGCGTACTGCTATGTGGCCTCTTTATGTCGTGGAAATTTGCAGCACGATGGCGCACTGACGGATCCGGTACTGTCATGCGATTGGGGCTTACCAGCTTGTTGATTGCTGGAATTGGCATTCTGATTACATTTTGGCTTGGTGACGAATCTCCCCGGCAGCATCAGCTACTTAGGTTCTATTTTTATCGTACTAGTGACGTATTAATACCTCTGGCGACAGGTGCTTGTGTTTGTACGATTATTTTTGGTGTGGCAAGTGAGAAGCAATTAGGAATGAGATTGCCGGGAAGTGCTCTGTTGTTGATTGGGGTTTATTTGGGGGGAGGACTGACAGAACGATATTGGGATCCCCGGCCGCGCGGTGATGTTCTAGCCTTACCACGATCTAAAAAGACAGATCGGCAGGCACGCAAAGAAAATACACTAAGGATTTATCGTCATTGGCAGTTAGCTTGCCTTTGGATGAAGAACAATTCGCCAGTTGATGCCATAGCGATAACGCCCCTTCGTCAGCAAACCTTCAAATGGTATTCAGAGAGGGGCGAAGTGGTGACTCGTAAGGATATGCCCCAGGATGCAGCTTCGTTGTTGGAGTGGCACGCGCGGAGAGAGGCCGTATACCCGTTTGTAGATGGAGTGAGGGGTCTCAGTCGGGTGAGTAACGACCTGCTGGCCCAAAACTGCGATCGTTATGATGCAGAATATTTAGTACTCACTCAGTTTTCTAAGGAATCGCGTCAGCGGTTTGATAACGATTCGCGGTTTGTCAAAATGTTTCCGCCCGAAGGAAAGTTCTCTTATTACGGCGTATTTAAATTCGTAGGGTCACGTTAATGGATGACTTACGGGAATACCTGTACAACCGCTTACTGCAGCCTCTGCCGGGTTCCAAAGCTCAGATGTTGCTGGAACCGCCCATGAGTTATGGACGACATCGGGGCCCGGCGCGAGATGATGCCCGTAGGGCGGCTGTGATGATTCTTCTGCATGACGAAGGTGATGAGATTACTGTTCCGATGGTGAAGAGGCGTGAGGACCTCGCATACCATCCTGGGGAAATGGCCTTTCCGGGAGGTGGCATTGAGCCGGGAGAGAGTTGGGAGCAGGCCGCCGTACGGGAATGTTGCGAGGAAACCGGAATTGGGGCTGCCCAAATCGAAGTATATGGCAACCTGACACCGATGTATGTGTTTGGAAGTTGCAACTTGGTCATGCCGGTTATAGGTATTGGTAGTAAACCGGAATCATATCATGTGGATGTTGACGAAATCGAATGCGTTGTAGACGTACCTCTGTCAACCGTTGGTAGTGAGCATGTGGGAACAACAGTTCGTCATTTAGCCGGCGTTTATCGACAGGTTCCCTGTTTTGATGTTTGTGGGGCGGAAATATGGGGGGCGAGTGCAATGATGCTGGCCGAGCTAAGTGCCTTAATGTCAGATTTCTGCCGTTAATCAAAACGAATCTAAAAGTTATACTGATGGCTTCGTTTCAAGGTGCTGCGTTAGTGAGGTCGCCGACCGGATGGGAAGGCTATATGGTCGGACGCAGTCTAAAGTTTCAAATTAAGAATTCATCATTCACATCGGAAGAGTAATCATGGCTATGCGAGTTGCGGTAATGGGTGCAACGGGATACACAGCGTTAGAACTGTTGAAGCTGCTAATTCGACATCCGCATGTCGAAATTATCGCATTGACCACACGACAGGAGGGTCGGCCTCATGTAAGTGATGTACATCCGGAGCTACGTGGGTTACTTGATTTAAATCTTGAAACGCTGGATGTTGAGTCTTTGGCTGAGCGAGTTGATGTGGTGTTTAGTTGTCTTCCACATGCGGCGTCCGCCAAATGCGTCAAACCACTCGTGGATAGCGGTGTTAAAGTTGTAGACTTCAGCGCTGATTATCGGTTGCATGAAGTCGGTGTTTACGAGCAGTGGTATGGCGGTACACATGTCGATGCGGATCGAGTTGGAAAGGTACCCTACGGACTGCCGGAATTATATCGGAAGGATATTTTAGGCGTAAGCTTGGTTGCCAACCCCGGTTGTTACCCGACATCCGTCATCTTGCCATTGTTTCCCTTGTTGAGAAACGGGATTATTGAAGCTACCGGAGTCATTGTCGATTCGAAAAGTGGAGTTACGGGAGCAGGCCGCACGGCGAAACTGCCGTTTCACTACCCGGAATGTAATGAAAGTATTAAGGCCTATGGCGTTGGGACACATCGGCACACGCCGGAAATAGCTCAATTCCTGACGCAGGCCGCTGGTAGTCCGGCAGACGTGATATTCACCCCTCATCTGGTACCCATGAATCGAGGCATTCTTTCTACATGTTATGTCACTCCAAAAGAAGGGATGACAGCCCGCCATGCAATTCAGACGCTCGAAGATGCCTATGCCGATGAACCATTTATTCGAATCACGCCCACACCACCGGAGACGCGAGCTGTAAGCAATACTAATTTCGTTGATTTGCATGTTGCCCAGTCGGGCGACCGATTGGTCGTCCTTAGTTGTCTGGACAACGTAATCAAAGGGGCCTCCGGCGCAGCAGTACAGAATTTTAATTTGATTTGTGGTTATGACGAAACCACGGCTTTACTCTAAAGGCTTACCCGCGATGCAAGAATTTTGGTTGCCACAGGGGTTTCGGTGGTCTGGACACCATTGTGGCCTCAAGTCAGATCCCGAAAAACCGGACTACTCACTGATCGTCAGTGACCGGGAGGCTGTTGTGGCTGGTGTCTACACGCAAAACCTTGTTTGTGCTGCACCGGTAGTGCTCTGCCGTGAACGCACACCGGGAAAACGGGCACGAGCGATTGTCACGAATAGCGGTAATGCCAATGCGTGTACCGGAAGCCGTGGCATGAATGATGCCAAGCAGATGGCTGAAGATGTGGCCTCTCAACTCAGCATCGATGCGAGTCAGGTGCTGGTGATGTCGACAGGAATTATTGGCGAATTTCTTCCCATGGGGAAGCTGACGGCCGCATCGTTGCGGGGAGTCGAGACGCTGGCGTCAGATATCGCTGCCTTTGACGATGCAGCGAACGCCATCCTGACGACAGATAAGGGACCTAAGACCGCAGGTTGTATTGTTAATACGAGTCAGGGCGACGTGCGGATTGCCACCATGGCAAAAGGCGCTGGAATGATTGGCCCCAACATGGCCACCATGCTAGCGGCTATCACGACGGATGCACATTTAACTCCAGAGGATGCTCAGGCAATTCTGAAAGAAGCCGTTGATAAGAGTTTCAACTGCATCAGTGTGGAGGGCCATACTAGCACGAATGATACCGTCATATTGCTGGCTAACGGTGCGGCGAACGAAGCTCCACTTTCAGGGGAAGATCTGGTGCGGTTTGCCGCTGAAATTGAAAATACACTTATTAAATTAGCAAAACAGATACCGGACGATGGTGAGGGGGCAACTCATTTGATTGACATAGTCGTCAAGGGAGCGTCATCGGTGCCTGATGCGAAGCAGATTGCAGAGACGATCGGAAGTAGCAATCTTGTAAAGACCTGTATTACCGGAAACGACCCAAATTGGGGACGAATTGCCTCTGCCGCAGGTTATGCCGGGGTCCCCTTTGATATTGCGGGTTTTAAATTGTGGCTTAACGGAGTCCTGATTTTTGACGGGGGAGAGCCATGTGAGTTCGATGCAGCGGCAGTAAGCATATCTATGGCCGAATCCCGTTGTGTCTATATCGAAGTCGGTTTGCAGGAAGGTACCGAGGAAGCTCGTATTTGGACAAGTGACCTAACGACAGATTACGTTGTTTTTAACTCGGATTATCACACCTGATGGATCCCTGTGGAAACAATTTGCATTCTAGTGTTGTCGAAAATTCTATCCTGAGATAAATTGACAGCGTCTATCTTTTGCCTCTCATCCATTGCGTCGAAGTGGGCAGTAGTAAACCTAACAAGTAAGAGACATTGAGGAGTGATTAATGGCAACCGTATTAACGATGCCGGAAACCAGGGATTCAGGTTTTCAAACCGAAGAAATACCTGAAAAGCAAGAATCATTTGTTGGACTACCTGAGCAAGCACAGCAGGGAAATGAAGTTGCTGCTGGCGAGGACGAGGAACTCGACTTCGATGACTTTGACGAAGACGATTTCGATGATGAATTCGATGACGACTTTGAAGAAGAGGCCGAAGACGAATACGACGTCGTGGAAGAATTTGAGGATGATTTTGTGTTCGTCGACCCAGCGGAAAAGAAAGCGGAAGAGGACCCGCAGGGGGATGATGAGGCAGTCGATGGTGGTGACGACGATGATGATGACAATGATGATGAGGACGATGACGACGAGTAAAGCCGTGGGCCCGCCGGTTCGTACCTAACGATTCCGCCGTCAGCCTCGTGACGATTCAACAAGATTATGTTTGAACCATTACCGAACAATCCGAGTTTTCCTGCTCTCGAAGGTGAAGTCCTGGCTCACAGGAAGGATGGCAACATCTATCAGAAGTCACTGGAAAAACGCAAAGACGCTGATCGTTTTGTCTTTTATGAAGGCCCCCCGACGGCGAACGGAATGCCTCACCCCGGGCACTGTCTTACGCGTTCCATAAAAGACCTATTTCCTCGCTATAAGACGATGCGGGGATTTCTTTGTGAAAGGAAGGCCGGCTGGGATACCCACGGCTTGCCGGTGGAAGTCGAGGTTTGTAAAGAGCTCGGTATTCACTCCAAAGAGGAAATAGAAGAGTACGGAGTTGAACCATTTATTCATCGCTGCCAGGAAAGTGTCTGGCGTTATATGCAGCAGTGGGAAGCGCTGACTGAGAGGCTGGGGTTCTGGGTTAATCTCGATGATGCGTATGTGACGTATCATCAGGCATACGTAGAGAGCGTTTGGTGGTCTCTGAAAAATCTCTTTGATAGGGGCCTGCTTTACCGAGGCCACAAAATTGTTTGGTGGTGGGCTCAAGGCGGTACGGCTCTGAGTGCAGGTGAGGTGGGACAGGGCTATCGGGAAGTTGCCGATACCAGCGTGTTTGTCGAGTTTCCGCTGCTAGCGAGTCCGGAAGAATCGCTTTTGATTTGGACGACGACTCCGTGGACCTTACCCAGCAATCAGTTTGCTGCAGTAAATGTGGATTTGACGTATGCTCGTGTTCGAGATTCAGAATCAGGTCGTGTTTTAATTGTTGCAGCCAGCCTGGTCGAAAAACTTGCCGAACAGTTTAAACGTGAATTGACAGTCGAATCTACTTGTAGTGGAAGGGAGTTGTTGGGACTTCGCTACGAACCTCCGTTTGATTACTTTTCGAAAGAGATGGGCCAAGATGTTGGCACCTTATTAAATGGTGAGCAGCAAGCTCTCCAATGGCGAGTGGTGGCAGCAGACTTCGTGACGACAGACAGTGGCACTGGCCTTGTCCATATGGCGCCCGCATTTGGTGAAGCGGATTATGAGGTTTTGGTAGCTGAGCAAGAGCGGTTTGAAGAAGGGCAGGGGCCTCGCTTAATTTGCGCTGTCGGGCCGGATGGCAAATTTACGGAAGTGGCTGGAGATTATGCAGGTCGATGGGTTAAAGAAGCAGACAAGGATATCAGTCGCGAATTGCGAGAGCGAGGGCGGTTGGTACTACTCGACCAATATTTGCACGATTATCCATTTTGTTGGCGAGCGGATGATGACCCGTTGATTCAGTATCCACGTGAGAGTTGGTTTATACGCACGACAGAATTCCGCGATGACATGCTATCCAATAACCAGCAGATTAATTGGTTGCCGGAGCATATTAAAGATGGGAGATTTGGGAATTTCCTCGAATCCAACGTAGACTGGGCTTTATCACGTGAACGGTTCTGGGGAACTCCGCTTCCAGTCTGGGTTTGCAGTGAATCCGGTAAAATGGAAGCCATTGGGTCCTACCAGGAATTGCTTGGTAAGCAGGGCGTAGAGGGAACCGATGTTTGGGAGAACGCCAAAGACGCTAATCCGGAATTGTCAGAACATTTGAAGGTTCATAAACCTTACATCGACGCGATAACGTATGCGTCTCCTTTTGTGGAAGGAGCACGTATGGAGCGAGTCTCGGAAGTAATCGACTGTTGGTACGATTCGGGAGCGATGCCTTTTGCGCAATGGGGTTACCCACACCAGAGACAGGAACAGTTTACAGAACAGTTCCCGGCTGACTTTATCAGTGAAGCTCTAGACCAGACACGCGGATGGTTTTATAGCCAATTAGCTATCAGTACCATGTTGTTTGGAGAAAATGGAACCCAGACGCAAGGACATCAGGATTACCCGCACCCTTACCGTAACTGTATCGTACTGGGGTTAATGCTTGGTGAAGACGGGCGTAAGATGTCCAAGAGTAAGCGTAACTATCGAGAGCCGAACGAGATTTTTGATAAATACGGCGCGGACGCGTTGCGATGGTACTTTTTTGCTAATCAGGCACCTTGGACTCCGATTCGATATAAAGAGCAATCTATCAAGGAAAGCATTCCGGAGTTTCTTCTGCGACTGTGGAACGTGTTCAGCTTTTTTACGATTTACGCAAATATAGACGAATTTGAACCCGAAAAAATGTTGGCCGGTGCTGCTGGTGAATTGTCGTCTAACGATTTGGCCCGAGCTGATAGTTATCGGCCAATGAGCGAACGAGGTGAATTAGATCGTTGGGTCCTCAGTGAATTGCATCGTACTCTAGAAGACGTCACCAATCGTATGGATGACTATGACAATTACGGTGCAGCATTAGCTCTCAACGAATTCGTTGATGCTTTAAGTAACTGGTACGTGCGGCGAAGCCGCGATAGGTTCTGGGCATCTGATAAGAGTAATGCTGAAAAACTGGATGCTTACTGGACTCTCTATGAATGTCTGGTAACGCTTACGAAGGCGATCGCGCCTTTTGTACCTTTTTTAAGCGACTATATGTGGCAGTCGCTTGCAGGCGTCTTTGGCGAGCGGGTTCCTGAAAGCGTTCATCTATGTGATTATCCCGTCGCGATTCAAGAGCTTAAAGACGAAGGCTTGTCGAATCGAATGGCAACCTTGCGGGAAATTGCAAGTTTGGGCCGTAGCGCACGGATGAATGAGAAGCTAAAAGTGCGGCAACCACTTCAGAATGTGGAAGTGGTGCTGGGTGACGATACCTTTAAGGAGTGGCTCGAATCACACGATGCTCTTCTGAAAGAAGAGTTGAATGTTAAACAAATCGAATATGTTACGGATGCAGACGAATACATTGATTATTTGATTCAGCCAAACTTCAAGCGTCTTGGGCCCCGGGTAGGCAAATTGATACCTCAGGTCAAGGCGGCACTTGGCGCTGCCAATGGTGCTGGACTTTTGGCGCAACTGGAAGCTGAAGGCAGCGTTACTATTGAAGTTGAAGGTGAGTCCATCACGCTGGACAACGAAGATATACAGGTCCGATTACAGGCAAAAGAGGGTTGGGCTGCTGCACAAGGAAAAAATTCGGTAGTCGTGCTAAACACTGAACTTACGGATGATTTGATTCGCGAAGGCTATGCTCGCGATTTGATTAGAATGATTCAGGACCGACGCAAAGAGCTAGACTGTGAATTTACAGATAGGATCGCTGTCGCGGTTGGGACTGAGTCTGCAATTTTAGTGCAGACGATCGCCGAACATGGTGAAACGATCGCAGTCGAAACTTTGGCTGATAACCTCACAGTTGGTTCTTTAGAAGTGGAGTCTGTCGTTCGCAATGTGGCAGAAACGGATGTCCATCTGTTCGTCTCCGTTCAGCGGGGCACGGGGTAAGCGGAAATGTCTAATCGAATTTCCATCGCTGTCTGGATTTCGGGGGGCGGTACAACATTGCGGAATCTACTTGAAAAGATTGACGCAGGTTTACTTCAAATTGATGTGAAATTGGTCATCGCAAGTAAGTCAACCGCTGGTGGTTTGGAGCACGCAAGACAGGCAAACATTCCAGAATTGATCATTCGCCGCACAGATTACGAATTGGCCGAAGACTATTGCCGGGCAATGTTCGATCCCTGCCGGGAGGCAGGGGTCGACTATGTTGTCATGGGAGGATTTCTTAAACACGTGCTCATACCGCCTGATTTTGAAAATCGGGTGCTTAATATCCATCCGAGCTTGATCCCGGCCTTTTGTGGGCATGGTATGTATGGGCATTTTGTGCATGAAGCTGTTATCAACTATGGTGCGAAAATTAGCGGTTGCACTGTCCATTTTGTTGATAACGAATTTGATCATGGGCCTATTATTCTTCAACGCACAGTCGCGGTGAAGGCAAAAGACTCCCCTTCTGATCTAGCTTTAAGAGTCTTTGAAGCAGAGTGTGAAGCCTACCCCACTGCTCTTCAGTGGTTAGCTAACGGGCGAATTCATGTAGATGACCGTAAAGTAGTTATCTCGTAGCACACAATCGCAATCCTTAAGGTAGCGATTCTCTCCTATGTAACCAGCGAAGTTCGTTCGCCTATTTCATTGTGGTTACAGTGCTTTTGGATGAAAAATGCAAATATGAACATATATGATCATCAAAATGACAAAATTATGCACATTTGCGAAAAAAAATAGGCATAATTAATCATATCTGGGAGCATATTCGTACATATTGTGCGTCGGCGTTTCTTTGGGCAGTTAGAGAGCAAGTTAGGAAGTGATCAGCAATGGGGTCGGAAGAACGAAGAAAACGATTATTAGAGTTAGTTCGGCTGGATGGGTTTGCCACTTTGCCTAATTTGGCGAATTTATTAAAAGTTTCCGGGTCAACCGTAAGGCGTGATCTAGGTTATCTGGAGAAGCTGGGTAGTGTGAGGCGCACCCATGGTGGCGTCTTTTACACAGGACCTAGCCCGAAGTTACCGCACTTTGATCACCGTCAGCAGCAGCAATTCGGTCGCAAGCAGGCGATCGCTCGGCTAGCTGCGTCGTTGATTGAAGACGGAGAGACATTACTGCTGGATGGTGGTTCGACGACTTATGAGCTTGCGAGTTTGTTGATTGGTCGACCGCTTCAGGTGGTTACCAACTCACTACCAGTTGCCACGCTTTTCACCACGGGTGATGGTTCGGACTTGGTTTTGATTGGTGGATACGTCCACGGTCGTACTGGTGTTTCGGTTGGGCCTTACGCCAACATGATGCTTGCTGAATTGAATGTTCAAAAGGCAATTATTAGTGTGGCAGGGATCACAGACCGAGGTGTTTTCAATAGCAATTTATTGCTGGTGGAGACAGAAAGGGCCATGTGTGAGGCTGCTGACACCGTGATGGTGGTGGCTGACAGCACCAAGTTCGGTCGTTCGAGCCTGGCTTTGATGTGTGAATTAGAAAAACTGGACTCCATCGTCATTGATGACGGAATTGATAGTCAGTGGGTGGAGAAGCTTGAGGCGGCAGGAGTGCAGGTGCACCTTGCCGTCACAGAAAATCAAATAGCAAACGAAAACGAGGGATAGATTGTGAGTGTGGAAATAGTATCCAATCCAACAACATCTACGGGGGAACTTGATCGCGGTCTGGTCGAGCGAATTGTGCGTCAGATTGTCAGCGGCGAACCTCCTGTGGATAATTCGATTGATTCTGTTGTAGCTGAACCAGCGTCCAGTCTTACTCCGTACAACAACGGAATCCCGAACCTGATAGTAAATGTGTCAGCACGTCACATTCACTTGTCGGATCGTGATGTTGAGACGCTATTTGGTCCAGGACACACGCTGACGCCGATGAAATGGCTTTATCAGGATGGCTATTATGCCGCTGAAGAAACCCTAATGGTTGTCGGTCCCCGCAAACGCATGCTGCCTAATGTTCGGGTACTGGGACCCACTCGGCCGGACAGCCAAGTTGAATTGGCTTATACCGATGCGGTTCAACTGGGGCTTGATATCCCCGTTCGCCATAGTGGTGATATAGCCGGCACACCAGGGTGTGTGTTAGTCGGTCCTGCAGGTGTCGTACATCTTGATGAAGGGGTGATCCGTGCAGCCCGCCACGTCCATATGAATACCGGTGACTTGGACTACTACGGCGTTGCCGACGGAGAAATGATGGATCTTCGGGTTGAATCCCCGGGATGTTCCATGATTCTGGAGGATTTAAAGGTTCGGGCGGCGGATAGCGTCAAACTTGAGGTGCATATTGATACTGATGAAGGTAATGCCTGCAACTTAAACGCAGCAACCGGATTCGAGTTAATAAAAAAACAACCGTGTGGCTGTCAGTCCCATTGATAGCTACACAGCTGTGAGAGAGATTCTGAGAAATCAGGAGAAACGTAGATTGTATTGGGAATTTGGTTTCATCAGCCTTGTCGGGCTGACCGATTNCCNCGTCACTTTTACTTGGAGAGTAAGAAATGGCAACTGCTATGGAAGCGTTGGGCATGATCGAAGTCAAGGGTTTTGTAGCCCTGGTCGAAGCCTCTGACGCGATGATGAAAGCAGCCAATGTTGAGTTCCTTGGTTGGGATAAAGTTGGCTCTGGTTTAGTGAGCACGTTCGTCACTGGCGACGTTGCTGCAGTGAAAGCCGCCACAGATGCTGGCGCAAATGCTGCTGGCCGCGTTGGCGAAGTCGTAAGTGTTCAGGTTATCCCTCGTCCTCACGCTGATGTTGCAAAGGTTATTAAGCAACCGGCAAAGAAGGCTTCTAAAGCCTAAGGCGAGCCAGGGGTTCTTTTGTTTTTCAAATCATAAGGAAACTTAACAATGCAAAGTGCAATTGGTTTAGTAGAAACACGCGGCCTGATTGGTCTTGTCGAAGCGACAGACGCCATGAGTAAAGCCGCCAATGTTGAAGTAGTAAAGAGAGTGGATATCGGTGGTGGTTTGGTCACCACAATCGTATCTGGTGATGTTGGTAGTGTGCGTGCAGCCGTTGAAGCCGGTGCCGGAGCGGCTAGCCAGATCGGTGAGCTGATTTCCAGTCACGTCATTCCTCGTCCGGCAGAAGGTCTGTCCGGCGCGTTTTTTAACTAAAAGCAGCGAGGACCTTTGGAAAGGATTCATTCGATGAAGATCTTAGTCGCCAATCTTGGTTCGACCAGTTTCAAGTATCGTTTGTTCGACATGGACACGGAGCAACAGCTTGCTCGCGGTGGCGTCGAACGCATCGGTGCAGAGCAAAGCGACTGCTTTGTGGAAGTGGGAGAAAACAAGACGGAACTGGTTCTTCATGTACCGGATCATAGTGTTGCTGTTAGACAGTGTCTGGAACAACTTACTGACCCGGAGCATGGATGTTTAGCCGATGCAAGCGAAGTTGCAGCAATTGGATTCAAGGCAGTCCACGGCGGCCGTTTTAGCGGTGTACAAAAAGTGACGCATGAAGTGCTTGATGCAATGGAGGAGATGAGCGGCGTAGCGCCTGCTCATAATCCTCCTTACATCAGCGCTATGCGACAACTTGCCGATAAACTGCCTGAAATTCCTCTTGTTGCTGCATTTGAAACAGGATATCACCAGACCATTCCCGCTCGAAATAGAAACTACGCGATCGCCCGTGATTGGGCTGAGGAGTTTCATGTCAAGAAATGGGGTTTTCATGGTGCTAGCCACCGGTATATTGCCGGTCGGATGTCTCAGATTCTGGGGCGAGAGGATCTGCGGATCATATCCTGCCACCTGGGCGGCTCAAGTAGCCTCTGTGCTAGCCGAAACGGTCAGAGTGTGGCTACAACGATGGGCATGAGTCCTCAATCAGGACTTCCGCACAATAATCGCGTGGGTGATTTTGACCCCTTTGCTTTACCGGTCCTTATTGAAAGAACTGGTCTCAGTCTTAACGAAGTACTCGAAAAACTTGCAACCAATAGTGGACTTGCGGGTGTCAGTGGTACGAGTGGGGATTGCCGCGACCTCGAAGAAGCTGCTGCAGCAGGAAACGCTGAGGCGCAGTTGGGATTAGATATTTTTATATCCGAAGCCAGGCGTCATCTCGGTGGTCTGCTTGTTGAATTGGGAGGGGCGGATGCGATCGTCTTTACCGGCGGAATCGGGGAAAACGGAATTGAAATTCGTGAGAGTATTTGTCGAGATCTGCTCGCGCTTNGACTCGAGTTATGTGACTCGGCTAACCGGAATGTGAGCGGAGAAACCAGGGTCAGCAGTGATCAGAGTGCGATCGAAATCTGGGTTGTTCCAACCAACGAGGAAATCGTCGTTGCTCGTCAAACAAAAGCATTAGTGGAAGGTGTTTAGATGTTCGTTGCCCGTGTTACCGGCTCAGTTGTCTCAACACAAAAAGTTGATTCAATGGTCGGACAGAAACTTTTAGTCGTAGAGCCCTACCGGCTTGAAGCGACAGATCGCAAAAGCCTGACGACTACAGGTCGTACCTTTGTTGCTGTGGATACACTTGGAGCCGGAGTGAATGACTTTGTCTTACTTACCCAGGGATCCAGTGCAAGGATGACAGAGTGTACTAGCAAACTGCCTGTCGATGCGGTGGTGATAGGTATTGTGGATCAGGTTCACGTGGATGACGGGTGCGTTTACCACCGTGAGCATGGCGCCTAATGGCGATCCTTGAGAAACGTTAACTGCAAGAGAGAAATATGATGCAGATCAGTGAAACTTTAATTCGAGATGTGGTGAGCCAGGTACTGGCTGAAGTTGGTCGGGCACCTGTTGTGTCAGGCGGAACATTAACCGGACGCCATGGGGTATTCCATGATGCAAATGAGGCAGTTCAAGCTGCTCGGGCTGCCTTTGAACAGCTGCAGTCCATGACGATTGAGGATCGGAAGAAAATTATCGGTCATATCCGACGAATTTCCATCGAACAGTGTGTCGAACTGGGGACGATGGAAATGAACGAGACTCAGATTGGGCGACTCGAGCACAAAATTGACAAGCTTAAAACTCTGGGAATGCTGTCGCCTGGTGTTGAATTCATGCGAAGTGAGGTTTTTTCCGGTGATCACGGCCTGGCTGTCGTCGAACACGCTCCTTTCGGAGTCATCGGTGCGATCACGCCTGTAACACACTCGTTGCCGACTATTACGGGCAATGCAGTTAGCATGATTGCAGCCGGTAATACCGTGGTAGTCAACCCGCATCCTAGTGGTAAGAAAGTAGCGGCGGAGGGTGTGCGTAGATTCAATAAGGCAATCTATGAAGACCTGGGAATCGACAATCTGNTTTGTNTCNNTGCCGCCGAACCAACGCTGGAAACTGCGGATATCATTTTCAAACATCGCGACGTAGCGTTGATTTGCGTGACAGGTGGGCCGGCGGTTGCCCGCGCAGCGCTTAATAGTGGAAAACGTGCTGTCGTAGCAGGCCCCGGGAATCCTCCGGTGGTCGTAGATGAAACGGCAGATCTGGATCGCGCTGCACGGTCGATCATTCAAGGAGCCGCTTTTGATAACAACCTGCTGTGCATTGNGGAAAAGGAAGTCTTCGTTGTTGATTCCGTCTTTGACAGGATGATGGACGCGATGTCAAAAGCCGGTGCCGCTCGCCTTCATTCTGCTCAAATAGCACAGCTTACCAGCAACGCGATTGTGCAGGTAGGTGATGATAATCATGATGCTCCGTCGAAGGACTTTTTGGGTAAAGATGCTTCCGTATTAGCACACGGAGCCGGCATGAGTGTAGCCAGCGATACTGAATTGTTGTTTGGCGAAACAGATCAGCATCATCCGTTCNTCACTGTGGANCAAATGATGCCATTCGTGCCCTTTGTTCGTGTCAGGGATATCGATGAGGGGATCGCTCTGGCAAAGCACTATGAACATGGCTTCCGTCACACGGCCATTATTCATTCGAACAACGTTACTAACATGACCAAAATGGCGAAGGCGTTAGATACTACCATTTTCGTCAAAAATGGCCCCTGCATGGCCGGCCTCGGACTCGGGGGTGAAGGATATTTGTCCTTTTCGATTGCCGGGCCTACCGGTGAGGGAGTGACAACCCCGTTGACCTTCACACGTGAACGCCGGTGTTCGTTAATCGATAACCTGCACGTGCTTGGAAGATAGGCTCCGGAACAATGCAAGAAGCACGTGTAATGGGAACGGCGATATCCACGATGAAACACGAATCGATGGTGGGATCCAAGCTCTTAATTGTGCAGCCGTATTTGGTTGACGGAAAGAGTCCGGATGGTTTCCCACTGCTCGCTCTCGATACATTTGGAGCGGGAAAAGGAGACACAGTAATTATTACATCGGACGGAAGAGCAATGCGGGAACTACTGCAAGCAGACGCGACGCCGGCCCGATGGTCTGTGGCAGGTATTAAGGACTGATGCTTAAACAGAATGAAATCCAGGCGATGATCGACGAAGTCGTAGCACGTGTCGTGAATCAGATGGGACAGAACCAAGGTGCCGCAGAGTCGGCAGCCAGAGTTTTGCAAGCCCGAGTTATTACAACGGCTCAGGTTCCAAACGAAAACGAATCCGGAAGTGTAGTGATCGTGCGGCAGGATGCTGTGATTACTCCTGCGGCCAAAGATCTTTTTCAGGATCGTGGTATTCGGTTTCAACATGTGCCGGTGAAGGCCGGACAAAGTGGGAGAGAGACCCTCTCAGCCGAATTGTTAGTTGTTGGTTGTGATAGTTCGAAATACGACGTTTTGACCTCTCGTTTGGGTAGTTTGCAGCCATACGACTGTGTCGTCAAGGCAAGTGCATCCGCGGCACTAAAATGCCGGCAAGCGGGGCGCGTTGTTGTGATTACTGCAGCTCCGGAAGTTGCCGTGATCGCCTTGAGTCGACATGAGAGTGTCAGGGCCGTTGAGATCATTTCGCTTGATCATCCGCTGGACGTACAGCGAAGGATTGAGTCAACGGCTGCAAACGTTTTAGTGATTTCCGACACGTTGGCTTCTCATTGGAGGGTAGTTCGGGTGGTGGAGTCATTCATACAACAGGAATTTGCGGCGATACCCGCCTGGCTTTGAAAACTAAACGAAGGAATCATTCAATGAGGCTAGCGAAAGTGATCGGGACTGTAACACTCAGTCATTCCATCGCCGAAATTGAAGCAGCCACACTGAAAGTGGTTGTGCCACTCGCATTGGATGAGCTTGAAAAACAAGATACAGAGTCCCCGGACTTTTTAGTGATGTGGGATGAGATGGGAGCTAGAAATGGTGACGTCGTCGCTCTTAGCGAGGGTGGCGAAGCGGCACAACCATTTCGACCGGCGATCAAACCGGTGGATGCTTATAACGCCGCAATTTTAGACGAAATTGATCTCAGTTAATTGCTGTTGAAATTAGGAGAAACGTAACAATGGCTAACATATTTAAGGTCAAACAGGATATCTGTGACATCGGTCGCAGAATCTATAACAAAGGCTTCGCAGCTGCCAACGATGGGAATATTACCGTCCGTGTCAGCGACAACGAAGTGCTTTGCACCCCAACGATGCATTCCAAGGGGTTTTTGACACCAGACGACATTTGTACCATCGATATGAATGGTAACCAGACAGCAGGGCGAAAAAAACGCTCCAGTGAAGCCTTACTTCATCTGGAAATCTATAAAGCTCGTCCTGAAATAAAGAGCGTGGTTCATTGCCATCCTCCACATGCGACTGCTTTTGCGATAGCCAGAGAACCTATTCCTCAGTGTGTTCTGCCGGAAGTGGAAATCTTCCTTGGCGATGTACCGATAACTCGATACGAAACACCTGGCGGCAAAGCGTTTGCCGAAACAATTTTGCCGTTTGTTAACCAAACCAATGTCATTGTGCTGGCAAATCATGGGACAGTTAGTTACGGCGCGGACGTCGAGCAGGCATATTGGTGGACTGAAATTCTTGACGCATACTGCCGCATGTTGATGCTGGCCAAAGGGCTGGGGAATATCAGTTACTTTACCGAGGATAAACAACGCGAGTTGTTAGACCTTAAGGCGAAGCTCGGATTCGCGGACCCGCGTGCAGAAGAATATTCAGATTGCGATATGTGTGCCAATACTGTGTTCAAGGATAGTTGGGAGGATTCGGGGGTCGCCAGACGCACGTTCAATGCTCCTCCGGCAATGGGAGGATACTCGGGCACGGACGTAGCGGCCCCAGCCGGAGGCTCGGGTGATCAGGAACAACTGATTCAGATGATTACTGAGCGTGTTATGTCGGCTTTGGCTACACAGAAAGCGTCGGCCTGATTAAGGCGGATACAAATGAGGAGTAATACTATGAAAGTTAGCATTATTGGTGCCGGTGGATTAGTTGGTTCCAGCGCTGCATTTGCATTGCAATGTGGCGGTATCGTTCGCGAGATTGCTTTGTTAGACGTCAATCTGGAAGCAGCTGAGGGCCAGGCACTGGACATTTTGCACGGCGGACCCAGTACCGCTGACCAAAAGATTGTAGCCGGGGGATATGAACACGTGGCCGATAGTGACGTGATCTGTATCACTGCCGGTTTACGAAGAAAACCGGATGAGAGTCGACTTGACCTGATCAATCGGAATACGGATCTATTCGTTTCGATCCTGGATGAAATCAAGCAGGTCGGCGTGAAGCAAGATGCGATTGTCTTTGTGGTCTCTAATCCCGTGGATATTCTCACCTACGTTGCTGGAGACCGCCTGGGCTTGCCTAACCATCAGGTGATTGGACTGGGGACGAAACTCGATACGATTCGTTTCCGAAGCCTTATAGCTCAACAGCTAGATGTCCCACCGACACAATTATCGGCCTTGATATTAGGCGAACACGGCGAAAGTATGGTTCCGATTTGGTCAAGTGCGACCTTTGGTGGGCTTCCGTTAGAGAAACATCCGCGCTGGAGTCCAAATCTGACCAACGATTTGTTCACTCGAACGCGCGGTAGCGGTGCCGAAGTCATCCGTAAAAAAGGCGGTGCTGGATTTGCCGTCGGAATAGCAATTCGAGATGTGATCGAATCAATCGCTCTGGACAGCCAAAAAATACTGCCGATCTCCAGTGTGCAACAAGGCGCGTATGGTATCCGGGACGTTGCTTTGTCCGTTCCTACCGTTGTCGGGCGGCAGGGAGTCGTTGACCGACTTGAAATTGATCTTTGGCCTAAAGAAGTACAAGGTCTACGCAATAGTGGTAATGTATTACGGCAGACCGTGGCAACAGTCATGGACCGAATTGGTCGAGGATAAAAAGAATACGTTTCTCCGGGCGGAAGCTGTCGGTACTCGTATCGGCATCTTCCGCCTTTTTTGTGTTCAGGCTCTTCCGTCTCCGCGGCCCTTATTTTCTAGGTTGCTTTTCTGTGAGAGACTCTTTGCGAAATTTTGGAGTTACTTCTGCGGTTCCAAGGTGAGTAATGAAACGTCGG
This sequence comes from Planctomycetaceae bacterium, assembly GCA_002717145.1. Taxonomy (GTDB): domain Bacteria; phylum Planctomycetota; class Planctomycetia; order Pirellulales; family Pirellulaceae; genus UBA721. The sequence goes on from PBCP01000062.1 coordinate 29,642, forward strand.
CTAAGGATGCCGATCGCTCCCAACCCCTCGACATCAATGGTTTCGGGATCGTCTTCCGGCTTGTGATATTCTTTATGAAGACCAGTATGGAACATGAATCCGGGGATTCCTGCATTAATAAATGGCCAGTGATCACTGTTGGCAACCATGGTCCACACATAGTCCAATTTGATGTCCAGCCCCTGATTCGCCTTGTCGAGAATCGGCTGAAGGCCCTGGACACTGCGGTGTCCCTGTAATTCTAGGGTGTCACCATCAAGTCTTCCCACCATGTCGATATTCACCTTAAAGACGATCTGAGAAGTATCCACGGTTGGGTTTTCCATCCAGTGCTTTGAACCTATGAGTCCCTGTTCCTCACTGTCCCAAAAACAGACGAGTAGCGATCGCTTGAGACGGTGTTTCTTTTTCGAAAAGTGTTTGACTAACTCTAGGACTGTGGCTGTACCACTCGCATTGTCATCAGCACCGTTGTGAATTGGTCCGGAATCCCTGTTTTTCCCAAACCCGACATGGTCATAGTGTGCACCTATTGCGATTAGTTCCTTAGATAATTCAGCGTCCGTACCTTCGATGATTCCGAAGATGTTGCGACAGTTAGGGTAAACCTTACTAAAGAGCTGGAAGTAGCTGCCATCCCCTGCCGGCTTGACTTTGTTTTCCGACAGGATCGTAGTGATGTAGTTCGCCGCTGCATAGCCACCCTTTGAACCGGCAAGACGGCCTTCAAAGGTATCGGCGGCGATCGTTTCGATATGAGCGAATGTAGCCAGACCAAGCTTTTTGTCTGCCTGTGCCGTTCCGATAAACAAAAAGACAATGCAAATGGAAACAAAAATCCGTTTAACCATGGGATAGGGCCTGATGGAATGGTGCAAGAGTTCTATAAGACGTGAGTTTAACGGATTTGCGCATCTATAAATAGCAGTCACTCGAAAGTTGTTGATGGCTTTTGTAAGAGGTAGAATCAACGTTGAAACAAGATATTTTGAAACCGCAGCAGATGCTGGCAGAGAGGATAAACGAAGGGGAATTCATTATGGCGACAATTCAAGGTCAGGAACTTTGCTCCAAGGTAGAAGCATTCTTAGCATCAGGACCGCTTCAAGGATGGGTCGGAGGAAAGGGTGTCGAAGCAGCTGATGGCGGGACATTTACGACGCACGACCCCGGTACGGGAGAAGTTCTCGCTGAGGTCTTCAGTTATCAAAAGGGAGATGTTGATGCCGCTGTTGCAGTCGCTGACGCTGCGTTTAAAAATTCGGGTTGGGCGACTATGCCGGTCAACGAACGAAGTGCACTATTGCACCGTTTGGCGGACGCAGTGGAAACGCAAATTGAAACGATCTCTCAATTGGAGTCACTGGATTGCGGAAAAATTCTTGAACAGGCACGCGGAGACGTACAGAATTTCATCGACACGATGCGGTATTTTGCAGATCTGGCACTCAACATCGAAAGGCGGACTGTGTTAGCGGTGAAAAACCATGAAGCGGCCGTAGTGAGGCATCCGTGGGGCCCATGTGGTTTCATCATCCCATGGAACTTCCCTTTCTTATTGCTTGGTTGGGGGATCGCTCCGGCTCTGGCAGCGGGTAATACCGTCGTTGTGAAACCGGCGGAAGATACCCCGTTGTCCACGCTTTATCTGGCCCAGTTGGCAACCGAGATTGGAATCCCCGATGGGGTGATCAACATCGTGCCGGGCCTAGGAGAAACAGCTGGGAAGGCAGTTTCTGAAAATGCTAGTTTCTGCCGCATGTCATTTACAGGTTCGCCTGAAGTAGGGCGATTGGTCGCAGCCGCTAGTGGGGCGAATTTGACTCCGGTTAAACTCGAGCTGGGCGGGAAGGGAGCCGCCGTTGTCTTTGATGATTGTGATATGGATTTCACTACCGATGGTTTAGTAGGGGCGATTACCTTCCATACAGGACAGGTTTGTTGTGATGCGACTCGCTGGCTTGTCCACAAGAATATCTATGACGAATTTGTCGGGAAAGTTAAGGAGAAGATGCAGCAGGTTGCCATCGGTCATCCATTAGGAGCCGCGACACAGATGGGGCCGGTTGTGAATGCAAAACAACGAGAACGCGTCCTTGGCTACCTGGAAAAAGGTGTAGCTGGTGGTGCAGAGCTCGTGCTCGAAGGAGGCGCCGCCACCGTCGATGGATGTGACGGAGGCCATTATGTTAAACCGGCGCTATTGGCTGGTTCGCTGGATAACGTGGCTGCCGTTGAAGAAATCTTTGGTCCGGTCGCTTTTCTGGCTCCATTCGAAACGGAAGAAGAAGGCATCCGTCTCGCTAATGCGACTGATTATGGATTGGCTAACAGCGTCTGGTCACAGGACCTAGCCAAATGCCAGAGAGTAGCGGAATCTTTTGAAGCAGGCAATGGTTGGATAAATTCTCATAATGTCATTGTTCATGGTGTCCCCTATGCTGGCGTCAAAAAGAGCGGCATGGGAGGTGGTGTTGTCTCCATAGAGACTTTACTGGATTACTACCGAAATATTTCAGTGATTCGCCCACTGTAATCCCAATCTCGACGAGACCAACCTGGCTGGATTCATAACGCTTATGGATCCAGCCTTTTTACCTTAAGAGAAATGCCGGGAATTGCCTGAGCAGTTGGGGGGCGTAGGCGTTTGTAGGAAATGGTGAGCGAAAGTCTCAAGTGCCTTGCTCGCCTTGCAAAATGAAAGCGAGAAATATACGCCTGGGTTGCCTATTTGCTTTACGGAAAGAGCAGGGAATTGGCGAATTTAAACGTAGAGCCTTTGCTATAACTAAAGAACGGTTCGTGGTTTGTATGTGAAATCAGGTTTGAATGATGGAAATAAAGCTATTCGATCGTCGTGAGTTATTACGTGTTGGCGGCCTTACCTTGGGCGGGCTTGGTCTGGCGGATTTAGTAAAAGCCTCACCTCAACCGTCGAAGCTAGGGACATCTTTCGGGCGGGCGAAGAACATAATCTTCCTGTATCTGTGCGGTGGTCCTCCGCAGCACGAGACCTTCGATCCCAAGCCAGACGCGCCGGCGGAGATTCGTGGAGCCTTTAGCCCCATTCAGACGAATATTCCTGGAATTCAGTTTTCCGAATTGCTCCCGCGGACGGCCGCAATTGCAGATAAGCTGGCCGTGATTCGCTCGATGTCCACGGATGACAACATTCATTCGAGCAGTGGTCACTGGGTTCTGACAGGGTATAAGTATCAAGGCCCAAATGCTCGCACAATTCAGAAAAGTGACTGGCCGTTTTACGGCTCTATCATAAAACGCTATATGCCCAGCCAAAAGATGCCGGGGTTGAGCTCTGTGGTGATTCCGGACTATGTCCGGCAAAATGAAAATGTTACCCCTGCGGGGCAACTAGGAGGACTCATGGGGACCCAATGGGCTCCGGAGCATTTCGTTGGAGATCCTTCCAGGCAGGATTATAAGATTGAAGGATTTGAGCCGATTGGCGTTACGCTCGATCGGATGAAGGATCGGCGAAGTCTTCAGGCGAAACTGGAAGACCGTCTTCGGGAGGTTGAAGGAAGTAAGTTACTTGATACGGTTAACAGTTACCAACAGCAGGCATTTGAGTTATTGACAAGTGGACGCGCTCGAAATGCTTTCAATATTCAGGAAGAGCCTGATCATGTACGTGACAGATATGGCCGCAATCGGTGGGGGCAGTGCGTTCTGCTTGCGCGTCGTTTGATCGAATCGGGTGCCCGGTTAGTACACGTCAACTGGCCACGGGAACCGGGTGACAATGCAGCGGATAACCCATTATGGGATACACATGCCCAGAACGCTGACCGATTGGAAGACGTTTTGTGTCCTATCTTTGACGTTGGATATACGGCCTTGATCGAAGACTTGGAGCAGCGAGGATTACTTGATGAAACGCTCGTCGTTGCAATTGGAGAATTTGGGCGAACGCCGAAAATAAATCCAAAAGGAGGCCGCGACCACTGGGGGCCGGTCTTTAGTGCGACTCTGGCTGGAGCAGGGATCAGTGGTGGACAGGTTTATGGAGCGTCGGACGCGCATGGCGCCTATCCAATTTCAGATAAGGTCGATCCAGGACATTTGACATCGACGATATTTCATTTGGCTGGTTTGGACTATCTGGGAACGTTTACCGATCCCGCTGGCCGCGAATTGGCGTTCTCTAAACAACCAGCCTTATGGAAGCTTCTCGGCGATCAGCCCGCAACTACGGACCGTTGCGAGTGCACAGGGGATGTCGCCCGCGTGCCAGATTTCGACGAAAAGATGATGATTCGTCAGACTAATTTCGAAGGTAAACAGGTTTTGCGGTCGTGGGATTCTCCCTCGCGGCCTAAGGGTTGGCGGGTTATTAACACTTCAACATTTGCGGCGGAAATCACGCCGGCGTCGACCATCGGATCATTGTCTGTCGATCAGCATTTATTATTGCGTTCGATGAAAAGTGAGTTGCCTAATGCTGGAGTGTTTGTTGGGCAGGAAGTCCGGAGTCCGTTTCCCGGAACTTACCGTCTGCATGCAAATGTAATTGGACGTGCCGATTCTGAGGAAAGTAGAGAGCATTGGTTGGAAAAGTACTCATTCCATCTGGTGTTCTTTCAATTTACAGACGCTGCGAAGCAGGTGGATAAGCGGAAGATTACCGGGGAAGTTGAGTTTATACCGGAATTTGCGACCGAAAAAACCGAGACGGCTCTTCAGGTGGAATTATCCAAAGCCTTTATGGTGCCGCAGGGGAACTTTTCCTTCGGGTTAGGGATGGGCGTAGGTATTGAGATCCGACTGAGACAGGGAATTGAGAATCCGGCGCTCGACGGGGAACTGGAACTTCACGTGCTCAAGCTCGAGCTTGAGTTTCTTGGCAAGCAACGAAACCTCGATATCACGGTTTAAAATCCCGGGGAACTGTCGTAGGCTAAAAAGCGTTAGGGGCTACCGGCTTGACTTCTCAGATCAGATGTCCCTCTATCCGTCATCGTGAGGCCTAGCTGGTATGCTTAAAAGAAGGCTGTCATATT
>PBCP01000063.1 GCA_002717145.1 Planctomycetaceae bacterium
CCATCTTTGAAGTGTTTGTGTGGTTTCAGGCGATCTGGAGTAGTTAACCAACCTCGACCAGTCGCTTCCCCGTATACATAACCAGCTTCAGCGCCATTGGAACCACTAGCTTCTATTTCAACCTGAGGGCCGTTAACACGACCAAATTTGGCCTCGCTTCCGGCAGGCAGCTCCTTGGTTTGACTACGAATCTGTACGCCACTGTTGAGCTCATTTGAAACTTTGACTTCGAATTCCAGTTCGAAATCTGCATAAAGTTTCTTAGTGCATAGAAAACTGTTAGGGCTACCTTCACTTGTTTTCCCAGTGATCGCATCACCTTCGATACGGTAGGTGGCAGTGCCGTTCTTTTGGATCCAATTTTTAAGGTTTTTGCCGTTGAACAGGTTGACCCATTCTCCTGCGGAGAGGGTGGAGGAAACGGCAATTGCCAGAAACATACTAAGTGCGAATCGCTTCATGGATAAGTCCTGTGTAAATGTAAAGTTTGCGTTTTTCGTGAGGTCAGATTTTTTTCTCACAGTTTAGATTATACATCAAGCTTATTGTTGCGGTAATAACCTCAGTATTGGGCAGCCTGCAGGGATAGAGCGGAGGATCCGATCCGGTTGACCGATATAACAGTTATGGATTGTTACGACTACCCTCAGTATTGGGACCTGGCGTTTCGCGACTCGACTCGCGAAGAAGCTGATTTCGTGGACGCGGTGTCAGATAAGTACCTGCGTGGCCGCGCCTCACGAATTTTCGAACCCGGATGTGGTGGAGGCCGTTTGGTGGTTGAGTTGGCACGCCGAGGTTATGAAGTAACCGGGATTGATTTGAATCGGTCGGCGATCCGATACCTAACGAAGCGTCTTCAACGCAATAATCTGAAGGCAACAGTGCTCGAAGCCGATATGGTCGAATATATTTGTCAACGTAAAGTCGATATTGCCATTAACACAGTTAGTACGTTTCGGCATCTGTTGACTGAACAGGCGGCGCTCGCTCATCTTCAATCGGTCGCCGCCAGTCTAAAAAAGGGAGGGTTCTATATTCTGGGTCTCCATTTGCTGCCTCCGGACGCAGCTTTGGAAGATCGTGAAAGCTGGGTCGCCAAGCACGGGCAGGTATCGGTACATGTGACGTTGGACGCGTTTAATGCCTGTCGTAGAAAACGAACGGAGACGTTGCGATTCTCGATGAGGATTAAGAATCCTACCAAAGTGAGAGAATTGACGACTGATTACCGGATGCGTATCTACACGGCAGCTCAGATGCGATCGCTGCTTGCAAAAGCTCCCGAGTTTGAACTGGTGGAAGTCTTCGACTTTTATTACGAAATCGACGCGCCCCAGCCATTAGATAACCGTTTAGGTGATGCAGTGTTTCTGTTAAAGCGAGTGTAAACAGATCTGTTACTGCCACATTGTCCAGATTGTGCCGTCACCGGCATCATATTCCTTCAACTGATTTAACTTTCCACTGTCTGCAGCGATTTTATAAATGGCCATAGTGCCACTCTTTTGCCCTGCTGCGACCAGGTAGTTCCCGGTGGGGTCGATCGAGATACTTCGCGGGAACCAGACTGTTGGGAATGTGCCGATACGAGACAATTCTCCACGACTGTCAATTTGAAACGCAGCGATCGAATCCTGATGGTCATCGCGTTTTTCGACATCACGATTTGAAACATAGACGAATTTGCCATTTGGGGTGATTTTGATATCGGCTGCGGCACTGGAACCTTGATAATCTTTAGGCAGACTAGACAGCGTTTGCGTACGAGTCAGCATTCCATTGCGAGTGTTTAATCGGTAGCCGCTGATACCACCTCCACGCTCATTGGACGTGTAGGCCATCGCCAGAGTTGGGTGAAAGGCAATGTGTCGGGGTTGATGATATTCGTGATCTTCATCCGGGCCCATGACCCAGGGTTTCTTTAGGGGGCTCAGTTTGCCTGACTTGGCGTCAAGGCGATATTGATAGACCTTGTTCGGACTGGTGTGTGGAACGTACACGAACTTTCCGGATGGACCAAATTCGATACAGTGGGCAGTACGCTCTGTTTTGTGATGATCCACGTTTTCACTTGTGACGATCTTCTCTTCGATCTTATAGACGTTGATTTCACCGGTTGAGTAATGAGCTGTCATGGCGAATCGACCGGATGGGTCAACCTGTAGATAAGGGGCTCGCACCGCAATCTTTGCATAGGTGACCAGCGTCAGTTTCCCACGGTTTCCGATTTTCAAAGTGGCGATACCATTGACCGTATCTCCGTTTGCATCTTTACCGGACATCGCTGCATAAAGATAACTGCCACAGGGTGAAAAACACATGGGGCCGGGGGAAATGGGTAACTCGATACTGTTGACAATCGTTAGATCTCCTGTCGCATCATCTAATTCATAAGATGCGACAGTCTTGTCAGTGATCGAGGCCAGATACATGATCTGTGCTGCGTCGGTCTGGCTGGTGATAGTTGCTGCCATAAGGATGATGATCGCAATGAATAAGTGTCTCATAGTTTTACTTCTTGATTTGTAGCTGGTCGAATAGTCGGTCGTTGAGTGTGTAGGATTTCAGTTCCAGTGTTCCACCGTTGATGTGAACCATGACGTAGTGGTGGCCGCGGCGAACATTGTTCTGAAAGAAAGGGCGAGTCGGAGCAGGAGTTTCCAGACCACCTCCGCCTCCCCCAGTGATCATATAAAACGGGGCATTGGCTTCCACAGCCTTTCCCTTGCGAACTCGCCAGGTTCGTTCGTATGAATGGATATGGCCATTCCAGACAATATCAACGCCAAACTGTTCATACAGGGGGACTAGTTGTCGGGCTCGTAAATCACCATGGGTACCTTGATTCGTTTTCCATAAATTGCCGTAATCATTCTCGTCCGAAGAGTAGGGGGGGTGATGGTGACAGACAAACTTCCATAGGGCGTTGGATTCGGACAGGCTGGTCTTTAGCCATTCGTACTGCTCACTTCCGGGAGCAACCTTCTGATTCGTGTCGATCATGAAAAACTGGCAGTTGCCGTAGGTAAAGGTGTAATAGTACTCTGGTGCAGGCAAGGAAACGTAATTGTAATAGTGCTCAGCGTTTTGTTCGTGATTTCCGAGTACGGGGTAGAAGGGAACATGGTTAATCAGCGGGCGCATCCCCGGGAAAAAGTGCTCGAGCCAATGGTTGTGATTTCCACCAGTGGAAACTAAATCGCCTGAATGCAGAACAAAACTAGGGCGTTGTTCCCATGCGAGTTTGGCAATTTGGCCGGAAACAGTGGGGTTTCCTTGTGTGTCACTGATGACCGCAAAAGCGTATGGCGTTTCGGTATTCACCGCAGTCCTAAATGTTGCCACCTCACTCTCATACTGTTTGCCCCCTGATGTTTTGGACTCCACTCGATAGAAATACTGAGTGTTGGGCTGTAGGTCCTTCAGGGTGACTTCATGGATGCGTGCTGGATTCAATTCGGCTGAATTAGTGCAATCAATGGTCTCGCCATAATACACAACTGAAGTTGATGTGGCACTGGTGTGCCACATCACGGTCATAGAAGTCTGTGTGGCAAACTGCAGATAAGGAGCGACGAGTAATTCGAAATGAGGCTCTTGTGGATTCGCTTCCTCCTGAGCCAGCATGCGATGATGTGCAAACTCCTGTGCTACCCATTCTGCTTTCGCAGCATTGTCATAAACTTTGATTTCGCGAATACGGCCGTGATGCGGGTAATTCTCGTCCGCGTCCACATAGGCACCTAGTGAATAGATTGCTGTGTCGGGATAGTCGATATCACCGTGTTGCTCGTCGCTGGTTAGTTCCTTAACTCCATTTACATACAACTCTGTCGTCTTTCCATCGAAAACAGCCGCAACGTGGTAAAGCTTGCCAAGTTCATATTCTGTGGTGGTTTTGAAATATGTCATTTTGCCATCACCATCGTCAGCACCGGTTGTTGCCAAAGCAAAATAAAAAGTGGAATTGTCGTATCCCAGTACCCAACCCTTTTCACTGTTGCCGTTGTCCTGGATAAATCCAAGGATTCCTCCCCAGTTTTGCCGCGTATCAATGCTGAACCATGCTGATACAGTCATCTCTCGTTTGGGTAGATAAGGTTCGGCTGTTTTCAAATCTTTGGCCAGAATGCAGCCCGCATTGCGACCCTCAAACACCAGCGAGTCTCCACTGGAGTCAGCAACAAATCTGGCAGGTGAAGTGAGTTGGCCGTTTGGTCCCAGCCTGGATTCAAGCGTATTTTCTTTGACATATTTGGATTGCAAATACCAATGGGAAAGCGGGTCAGGTCCGTCGTGCGCCAATGTGAATGAGGGAATTGCGGCAAAGCAGAGTAGTGTGAAGCGGAGTAAGTTTTGCATTATTGCCAGTCCGTATGAGTTTGGGGCGATTACCATCATCTTCTCTGATTAAGAGAGAATTGCAACTGTCTCACTAGAAAATCAATTAACAGGCCAATTCTTAAAATGGCTACAATGAGGATTGATGGAATCGGAAGTTTTAATTAGCAGATAGAAAGAGGAAGGGTCATGTTGGACCGACGTGGGTTTTTGCAGTTAGGGGTGGCAGGTATTCCAGCCGTTTTGTTAACGCCAACTGGAGCCAGAGCGAGCCGTTCGGGTAAAAAGAAGCGATTGGCAGTCGTAACGACTACCTGGTGGTATGGTTCACACGCATGGCATATGGCAACTCGATTTCTGGTGGGGTATCCGGTGAATGGGAAATGGCACCACCCGGATTTTGAGGTTGTTTCTGCGTACGTCGATCAGATCAAGGAAAACGACTTAAGCCAGCGCCGGGCGAAAGAATTTGGGTTTACTGTTTACCCTACAATCGCAGAAGCACTAAGGAATGGCACCGACACTCTGGATGTGGACTGTGTGCTGTTGATAGGTGAACACGGTGACTATGAAATCAATGAAATCGGGCAAAAACTATACCCGCGTTACCGTTTGTTTAATGGAATTACGAAGGTCTTTCGAGAGGAAGGAAAGTCCGTACCTGTTTTTAATGACAAACATCTCAGTTGGAATTACGAGTGGGCTGAAGATATGGTGGCCCAAAGTCGAGAGTTAAAGTTTCCGTTATTGGCTGGTAGTTCTTTGCCCGTGACCTGGAGGATGCCATCGGTTGAAATGCCGTACGGTGCTGAAATAGAAGAAGCGATGGTGGTGGCCTATGGCCCGAAAGATATTTACGATTTTCATGCGCTGGAAACACTGCAATGCATGATGGAACGACGCAAGGGAGGAGAAACAGGGGTGAAAAGTATTCATGCTTTGGAAGGCCCGACTGTTTGGAAGTACCTAGAGGAGAAGAAATGGTCTCCTGAATTATTCGAGGCATGTTTATCGCGAAGCCAAACACTTCAGCAGACTGAGGAATTTAGTCATCGCTATCCCTCGCCCGACCTGATGAAACAATTGGTCGAATCACCGATTTGCTATCAGTTGGAATACAACGATGGCACACGCGCGACGATGCTGCTTATGAACGGGCTGGTTCGTGATTTTAATTTTGCAGCCAGAATTAAGGGGCAAGCTCAGCCTTTGTCGACCTGCTTCTATTTACCTCCTAATCCAAACGTAGTTTATTCGGCCGCTCTAATGAACAACGCTGAAAAAATGTTTATGACCAACAAAGCGCCTTATCCTGTGGAACGCACACTCCTCACGTCGGGGATGGTTCAGGCTGCTCTCCAGTCCCTCCATCTGGGACAACGAAGGCTGGAGACGCCTCACTTAGACGTTGTTTATAAAGCGTCCAAGGCGAGCACTTTCTATCGCCGTTAGTGGATTGCCCATACCGACAATCCGTTCCATAATGAGCGGCTCGAACATTCATGAAAATCCGTGCTTAGGAATCGCAATATGCACTGCCGAATCATTGCTTTATTGGTTGGACTGTTTCTGACTGATTTGTTAACAGCCGCTGATAGGCCAAATATCGTCTGGCTCCTCTCGGAAGACAATTCGATTCACTATATGCAACACTACGGAAGCCCTCATGGTGCGACCCCGGCGATCAGTCAATTGGCCGAGGAGGGAATAACGTTTAATCATGCATTCTCTAATAGTCCGGTATGTTCTGTTGCTCGTACTACACTCATGACGGGAATACTGGGACCCCGAGCCGGCTTTCATTATCACCGAAAAATGGTGCCTGCGAATTTGCCAACAGGAGTCAACATGGTTCCTGTTTACCTTCGGCAGGCAGGGTACTATTGCACGAACAACAATAAACAGGATTACAACGTTGTTACTGAAAAGGTATGGGACGAGTCGTCTCGGATGGCGACCTGGAGGAAACGACCGGATAAATCACAGCCATTCTTTCATATGCAGAGTTTTGGTATGTCACATGAAAGTTCGCTGCATTTTAAATGGGGGCAAATCAATCCAGACGGACTGACCACAAAACCGGACGCAGTGAAACTGCCTCCGTATTTCCCCGACACTCCACTTTTTCGATATACCCAGGCCTTCTATCACGACCGGATGACGGTGATTGATTCTCAGATTGGCAAGATTGTGGAGCAGTTAAAGGCAGATGGGGTTTTTGACAACACGATAATCTTTTACTTCGGTGATCACGGCGGAGTGCTGCCTCGTAGTAAAGGTTATATCTACGAAGGCGGATTGCATGTGCCATTGATTGTGCGGTTTCCCGGGAAATATAAGCACTTATTTGCGGCCCCACAGGGTTCGCGTGAAGATGGGTTTGTGTCATTTATTGACTTCAGCCCGACTGTTCTTCGTCTGGCAGGCTTAGAGGTCCCCGGCAGTATGGATGGTCTTCCATTTGCAGGTAAAGGGGTCACCGCAGAATCGCTGTCCCGGCGTGACGAAGCATTCGGTTATGCCGACCGATTCGATGAACGATACGAATTTGCTCGAAGTTTCAGAAAAGGCAAATACAAATATATTCGTGCCTATGAGCACTTTTACCCGGATTCGATGCAGAATAATTATCGTTATCGCCAATTGGCATTTGCACAATGGCGAGAATTACATGGGAAAGGAGAGTTGAATGAGGCTCAGTCTCACTTCTTCACTTCCAAACCGGTGGAATTGCTTTTTGATGTAGAAGCTGACCCCCACGAAGTGGAGAATCTTGCAGAACGATCGGAATTCCAATCGATTTTGAAAGATCTGCGTGGAAGATTGCAACAGAAAATGAAGTCCATTCATGATCTTAGCCTGTATCCTGAAAACCAGATGATCGACTTGGCTCTGAAGGATGGTATTGCGTTCGGAGAAAAACACAGTAGGGAAATTGAAGACCTGCTGGATGTGGTTGATCTTGCCCTTTTGCCATGGGATCAGGCAGGCAAGCAACTGTCGCGTGCTTTGAAATCGAATAACCCGCGTGTGCGATACTGGGCAGTGACAGCTTCTGCTGCTTTTGGTGAGAAGGTAAAACCACTCTTGCCATCATTAAAGGGTTTGCTCGATGACACTGACGCTCAAGTTCGAATTCGGGCAGCCGAAGTTTTGGGAATGCTTCGGGCCGTTAAACCTCAGTCGACGATTTATGACGTATTGGCAACCTCCGATTCCAATGCGGTTGCCGCAGCAGCAATGAATGCCATCGTGTTCCTACAGGATCATCATGGTTACGAGTTTAGAATCGATGCCTCGATGGTAAAGGCATCCGACGAACCATTAGTACAGCGCCGGTTAGAATACCTTAATGCAGAATAAATTGAAGTTAGCGTTTGTCATTGATGTAAACGTGCTAAGGAGTAGGGAAATGCAGCGAATAATATTATTTTTAGCCATGTGCCTAACTGCCAGCGGTGCCTTTGCTCAGGTACCGGAATTGCCTCAGCAGGAATTTGAGAAGATGGTGAAGGAACTGTCCAACTGGGGTCGTTGGGGTAAAGACGATCAGTTGGGAGCCTTGAATCTGATTACATCGGAGAAACGATTGGAAGCAGTCAAATTGGTAAAGCATGGTATCTCCGTTTCGCTGGCTCATCCCGCTGCGACCGAAATGACAGCCGATAACCCGAGTCCCTATTTTCATACCATGCTGCGTCATGGCGGGACCGAAGGGATGTGGGCTGTTGATGAACTGAAAGTGTCCTATCACGGCTTCGCTCACACGCATATGGATTCACTTTGTCATCTGTTCTATAAAGGCAGGATGTATAACGGTTATTCCCGTAGGGAAGTGACCGAACTTGGGGCACGAAAACTGAGTATCGACAATGTGCAGCAAGGCATTTTCACCCGTGGCGTATTGATAGATATCCCAGCCTTGCGAGGTGTGGAATATCTTGAGCCGGGTGAAGCGATCATGCCTGAAGAATTGATGGCTTGGGAAAATCGTACCGGCACAAAAGTTCAGCCCGGTGACGTAGTGTTCATCCGAACCGGTCGCTGGGCCGTCCGCGATGCTAAGGGGCCGTGGAGTGTTAAAGAATCAGGAGCAGCGGGTTTGTATGCGACATGTGCACGATGGATCAAGGAACGGGATATTGCCATGCTAGGGTCCGATGCGGGTAGCGATGTTGCTCCGTCACGTGTGGAAGGGGTTACTCACCCGATCCATATCCTTTCGCTGCATGCTATGGGGGTTCATATCTTTGATTGTTGTGACCTTGAAGAATTGCATCGGGTAACGCAGAAACTAAAACGTTGGGACTTTCTGATTCAGGCAGCTCCGATTCCGGTAAAAGGTGGTACTGGCTCACCGCTTAACCCGATTGCTACGTTCTGAATTGCAAACGCAGTCAAAGTTTGAAACATAACAAAGTAGGTAATGAGATGACGAAAAAAAAACTATTAAGTCTTTGGTTGGCATTGTTTACAGCCCAGGTCTTCGGCGCGGAACGGCCTAACGTGATTGTCATCATGACGGACGATCAGGGGGTAGGTGATTTTGGGTTTGCAGGTAATCAGCTGATTGATACTCCTAACCTAGATCAGTTGTACAAAAATGGAGTGCACCTCGAAGAATTCTATGTGAGTCCAGTCTGTTCACCGACTCGAGCCTGTTTGATGACGGGGCGTTACAATTACCGTACTCGTTGCATCGATACCTACCTTGGGCGGAGTATGATGGACCCCGCGGAGATTACGATAGCAGAAGTGTTAGGGACAGCCGGATACCGCACTGGTATTTTTGGCAAATGGCATCTTGGTGATAACTATCCGATGCGTGCAATGGATCAGGGCTTTGATGAATCCTTGATTCATAAAGGTGGTGGGCTTGCTCAGCCTTCAGAGCCTCGTGAAAACGGTCGTCGCTATACAGATCCAATTCTGTTTCATAATGGTGAGCAGGTGCAAACCGAAGGGTATTGCACTGACGTATACTTTGACGCCGCGATTGACTTTGTAAAAAAAGCCACAGCTGACAAAGATAATTTCTTTGTGTACCTTCCAACCAACGCCCCGCATGGCCCGTTTCATGACGTTCCTCAGGAACTCTACGATTACTACAAACAAAAAGACTTTGCGACGATCACAGCACGGAAGTTAAAGGAAGGGCCTCAAAAGGCAGAGAACGACAAGCTTGCTCGTATCTTTGCCATGATTACCAATGTAGATCAAAACATAGGACGACTCGTTCAAACGCTTAAAGACTTGGGACAGTTGGACAATACGATGGTTATCTATCTAAATGACAATGGCCCCAATAGTGCACGATATGTGAACGGGCATCGAGGCGTGAAATCCAATGTGCTTGAAGGGGGGATTCGCTCGCCGTTAATCGTGCACTGGCCTGCACAGCTCAAACCGGGTAACTGGAGTGCTCAGGTTGGCGCACACATCGACTTGTTGCCGACTATTGCCGAGGCGTGTGGAGTCAAGCTAAAGAAGAAACACCATGTTGATGGAATGAGTTTGTTGCCGGCATTAACGAACACAGATGCTAAAACGGTACCTCGAACCCTTGTGATCCAGTCTCATCGCGGCAATCAACCCACGCTATATCACAATTTCATGATCCGACGGGGAGATTACAAGTTAGTGCACCCCTCCGGATTTGGAAAGGAAAGGTTCGATGGTGAACCCCAGTTTGAACTTTATGATCTTGGTAAGGACCCCGGTGAAACTAGGAATCTGGTGGAAGAACAGCCGAAAGTCGTTCGGCAGTTAAAGGAAGCCTATGAGGCATGGTTTGAAGATGTATCATCGACTCGCAAGAATAACTATGAGCCTCCCCGAATTGTGTTGGGCAGTTCACATGACCCAATCGGTGTGCTCACGCGACAGGATTGGCGAAATGGCACCTGGGCTCCCAAGTCCAACGGTTATTGGTTGGTGAACGTCGAGTCAGCAGGAAGCTATGACATCAAGTTGGTGTATGACGCCGTCGATGAAGATGAAACAGTAAAGGTGGAGTTCGGTAAGGCCGTGCTGGAATCAACTTCGACGTCCGGTTCTGATGCGGTTGTTATTGAACGAGTGCAGTTAGTACCGGGGCCTCAAAAGGTTCAGGCTACCTTGCAGGCCGGTGATGTTAGTCGCGGCCCCTATCAGGTCATTGTCACCAAGGCGAGGTAAATGGCTTTCATACGACAGATTGAAGAAGAGGATGCTCAGGGAACTCTGGCACGCGTTTACGAGGCAGCTCGAGGGCGTGCCGACNGAGTGGCTAACATCATTCGCTTGATGAGTTTAGACCCTGTCTCGCTGGAAGGATCGATGCAGTTCTATCTTAAACTGATGAAGACTGAGAATGCATTGTCGTCGGCTCGTAAAGAGCTCCTTGCCACCGTGGTTAGTTGTGCGAACGATTGCTATTATTGAACGCTGTCACATGCTAGCGACTTCAGTTTGGAGTCGCAGGATGAAGATGCTGCGAGGCAGATTCAATATGATTACCGTCAGGCTGATTTGACGCCTGAGGACCAGGCCCTGTGTGACTATNCTATTAAGCTGACGGTCAATCCTCAGCAAATGTCAAATCAGGACGTGGTGAGGCTGCAGCAGCTAGGTTTTACAGACGAACAGATTGCCGTGGCTGCTCAGGTTGTTGGCTATTTCAATTACATCAATCGCATTGCCGATGGGTTAGGTGTTGATCTTGAAGATCGGATGACTATGTCGGTGGAAGACTGGCTGGAGCAAAAGACGGATTTTCGTGATACCGTGATACCGTGATACATAGTTGGTTGGTTAATCGCCATAATTGTTAGCAGTTGCGGTGGGACTCTCTTACAATAACACGATGAAACGCTAGGTTTTTGAATTAGTCGAGGTTTGTATTATGGGGAATTCGTCCCGTCGAAAATTTATAGCTACTCAGGCCCCTCTGGCGACAGTTGCGGCCGCTTCTTTGACTGCCATCCATACGCAAGCCCAGCAGGCCGAGGCGAAACTCGTTTTTGGGATTATTGGTTGCGGCGGTATAATGAGTCTTCATGTACAGGGGCTTGTTAACCGGCATGATGATGTCGAGATTGCCTGGCTGTGTGATGTTGACGATGCTCAGACAGAACGCATGAGTAGATTTGTTCGTGAGGAATTTCAGTCGAAGGCTCCTAAACGGACGCGACGATATGAAGACGTGATTCAGGATAAAAACGTCGATGCCATCGTTATTGCTACGCCTCACCATTGGCATGCGCCGATTGCGTTAGCTGCCATGCGAGAGGGTAAACACGTCTATATCGAAAAGCCGATTTCTCATGTGTACAACGAGGGGCACGCTATTATCAAGGCGGCCAAAGAATATGGATGCGTTGTTCAGCAGGGAAGTCAGATGCGTAACAGTCCGGTGACAGCCAAAGCCGAGAAACTTTTGAAGGAAGGTATTCTTGGCGAAGTGAAAGTCGCCCGCGCCTGGACGGCAGAAACACGCAGTGTCGCCAAGCCAGTGCCAGATTCAGCAACACCGTCAAACGTGGACTACGATCGTTGGCTTGGGCCAGCGCCAAAACGAGCTTTTAATCGTCAGCGTTTTCACGGCTCCTGGAGGATGTTTCAGGATTATGGAAACGGTGAAATTGGTGATGATGGTATTCATGATTTGGATATGGCAGCCTGGGGACTCGGTGTCGACAGACTCCCCAAACAGATTACAGCTCGTGGCAGTCGAATGATGCTCCATGGCCATGCGAGCGAATACCCCGATAACATGAATGTCGCTTATGAATACGATGACGGTCGCTTGTTGATTTATGAAAACTACCCGTTTACTGCCTACGGCATTCATGGGTTTGATAATGGGAACGTGTTCTACGGCACAGAAGGGTATATGATCTTCTCGCGACGAGGTGCCTTTAGCGTGTTTTTGGGGCCCAAGAACAAGCCGGGCCCAACCGAAGGGCAGGAGATTCGAGGGTCGCGAGGTTATGCCGAGCATATGCACGAGTTTCAACAGGCGATACGTACAGGTTCAGGTACGAAGGCCAATGCTCAGACGGCACATTACAGTTGTGCATTAGTTCATTTGGGTGAAATTGCGTACAGAACAGAAGGTCGATTGGACTTTGATCCGGTGAAGGAACAGTTCATCAATAATGACGAAGCCAATAGTTTGCTAAGTAAAAAATATCGTGAACCGTACACGCTGGGCTAAGGGGACTTTGGATATGACCTCGGACGGTAGTGCCGGCACATACCAGAGTGAATCGGTATTCCCCTATATTTGTGACCTGGCAAATTTTTCTACGTTGTCCAGCCTGGATGCGACATTACAGCATTTGGAAACGACGCGGACTCAATATCTTGNTGGGGCTCGTCGTCACGGAGCTGTGTTGTTTCGAAATACCCGGGCCAATACAGCAGCGGATTTTGATGCTCTGATTCGCTGTTTTCACCTACCCAATTTCTCGTATGAAAATTCGTTGTCCAATGCCGTTCGACTAGTGAAGACTGAACGCGTCTTTACGGCGAATGAAGCGCCGGCAGAGGCCGGGATCTTTTTGCACCATGAAATGGCGCAGACTCCGATTTATCCCAGTCGGATCTTCTTTTTTTGTGAGACTCCAGCTGATTCCGGCGGGGCAACTCCGATTTGCCGCTCGGATCATTTGGTTGCGCGACTTGAAAAAGAAATGCCACAATTCATTGAAGCCTGTTCGGTTAAGGGACTTCGGTATACCCACACGATGCCAGACGAAGATAATCCGGAATCCGGGATGGGACGTAGTTGGCGTAGTACATTTCGAGCCGACACACGAGCAAGTTGTGAGGAAAACATGAAGCGATTGGGTTACACCGGAGTCTGGAATGCGGACGGAAGCCTAACCGCTACAACGCCGGTGTTATCAGGAGTGAAGACCCTCGAGGATGGACGGCGTGTGTTTTTTAATCAACTGATTGCGGCATATTCAGGGTTTGCGTCGGCAGGGAAAAATGCGGATGATGCGATCGCATTTGGTGACGGTGAGAACCTTCCGGCAGAATGTGTCATGAGGGCTTGTGAAATAGCGGAGGAATTAACCTATGATATTCCCTGGCAATCCGGAGACCTGGCGTTGGTCGACAATTATGTCACGATGCATGGGCGACGAAGGTTCCAGGGAACGCGCAGAATTCTGGCGTCTTTGATTGCATAGAGAATGGAAGTCAAGTGACGGAATCATCAATGGACGAAAACGTGACCGCGGAAAACGAACTCGGTACAACAGACAATCTCAAATGGTATCAGGGAATTACTTCGTACCAATGGACGGTGTTGATTATTGCGTCTTTAGGTTGGATCTTTGATGTTTTTGAGGGGCAGATTTTTGTCGCCAGTATGAATGAGGCAATGCCCTCTCTGGTTGCAAAAGAAAACCTAGTTAATATCCCTACCTATAACCAGATCGCACTGGCTGCATTTTTGTTAGGTGGTGCTGTAGGTGGTATTTTCTTCGGTATGTTGAGTGACCGTATCGGTCGCACACGAACAATGTCCATTACCATCCTCTTTTATTCGCTCTTTACCTGCATTTCGGCATTTTCTCAGCAGTGGTGGCATATGGCGGGCTTTCGTTTTCTGGTGGCCATGGGGGTGGGTGGTGAATGGGCGATTGCCAGTGCCATGGTGAATGAAGTGTTTCCTAAGCGAGCACGAGCTCATGTTGGCGGGCTGTTTCATGCGTCGAGTGTCCTTGGGACTTATCTGGCTGTTATGGCCGGAATGTTTCTGATTGGCAATGAATCAATTCAGCAATGGGCTGCAGGGCTGGATATCGAATTCGTCGATAAGTCAACAATTCCCTGGCGGCTTGGGTTTGTGATCGGTGTTATCCCGGCTGTTTTGATCATCTGGATTCGCTTAAGTCTTAAGGAGCCCGAGAGTTGGCAGCAGGCGCAGCAAAAAGCGCAGTCCGGTAGTGGCCAGCCGTTGGGGCGTATTAGCGACCTGTTTCGCAAACAGTATCGNTCGAAGACGTGTGTTGGGGTGCTCCTGGCAGCCATTGGTATGGCTACGTTTTGGGGCGTGCATATCTATGGTAAGAATGTGATGCGCAATGCAGCTCACCTCGAATTGCCAGCCATCGTCCAGGGTGATGCTTTAGAGGCAGGTGAGATTGTTTTGGGCGAAACCCAAAAAGTAGTCGATAAAAACGAACTTAAGAAATATGAAATGTTGGGGATGTTGTTTGGCACGACGGGGGCAGGCCTTGGATTATTGGCGTTTGGCCCACTTTGTCATAGGTTAGGCCGCCGACCTGCCTTTGCGTTGTATCATGTCGCTGCCGTGGGGATTTCACTGGTGATTTTTCTGGGTGACTTTTCCACCACTCAGTTGTATCCGTTATTGATTATTTTTGGATTTTTCACGGTGGGGATGCATGCCGGATACGCAATCTATTTTCCGGAACTTTATCCAACGAGGATGCGGGGGACTGGAACTGGATTTTGCTTTAATGCCGGTCGCATCTTAGCCGCTCCAATCCTCATATTAACTGGAGCAATGCAAAGCAAGCTGCAGTTGTCAGAAGTCGAGATAGGAGCCTATTTGTCTGGACTATTTGCCCTGGCTTTAGTTGTCCTGTGTTTTGCGCCGGAAACTAGAGATGCTATTGAAGGAGAGGAATGATGAGGTTTTCCTCGGTCTTGATTCTGTGTTTATTGAACGTTAGTGTCTTGCCTGCGGCAGAACCCCTGTTCGATTTGGCTGATTCACTGTATCGGGTAGGAGCGGACCAAGTGACGCCTGACGTGCGTAAACTGCCAAGTCGTTTGGACTACGTTTATCGTGCCTCCGAAGACAACTACAAATTTTGCCATCATCCTTGTTTGATCGAGTTTAACGGGATGCTGTATTGTGTTTGGTCGAATGGAAAGGTTGGGGAAGACGAACCCGGGCAGAGGCTGGCTCTGGCCACTAGTCGAGACGCTCAAAACTGGTCTGCCGCGAGACCGTTGTTCTCGAAAGACCAATTAAAAGCTTACGACGCACATGTCTTTGTTGCTTCAGGTCTTTTGGTCTGGGATAAAAAGCTGATCGTGTTTTATACGATTACACCTGGCAGGAATTTTCACGAAAACACGGCTCTGTATTTTAGTGAATCTGCTGATGGCAGGGCATTTAGCGATCCGGTACGTATCACCGATGGCTTTTTTATTAATCCACCAGTCGTCCTCCGCAACGGTCGGTTGGTCATGGGGGGGGAATACGTCTTAGCCGGGGACCGTGAGAATAAAAGAAGCAAGCTCATCTACCATGACGGTATGTCACTGGCTACAGGTTGGACGGAAAGCAGTCTGGATGAAGGTGATATCTCACGTATAGGTTATGCTGAGCCGAATTTTATTGAACGCCCCCACGACTTAGTGGGATTTTTCAGAAATTACACGGGGCACCTCCTTGTTTCTCGCAGTCGGGACTCTGGCAAGTCCTGGGATCCTTTAAGCGATTCGGGGATTCCAGATAGTACAGCTCGATTTGCTACAGGCAGCCTGCCTGGCGGCCAACGCTATGTGATCGGTAACACTCTTTATAAGAAGTTCGATCGACGGGCTTTATTGATTTCGCTCAGTAGCGATCAGGGCCGGTTGTTTGACCGTTGTTTTGTGGTGCGGGATGAGCCGGCCATGAAACGATTCGAAGGTCAGCACAAATTGGACGGCTGGCAATATCCTCATGGAATTGTCTGGAATAATAAGTTGTTGGTGGTTCACAGTGTAAATAAGGAAGACGTAGCAATTTCAATAATTAAGCTAAGAGATCTTGGAACAGAGAAGAGAAAGGAGGGCCGGCCATGAGTCATGACAAGGTAAGATTTGGGATTGTTGGATTTGGAGCATGGGGGAATTGCCATGCAGAGGCGATTGCGGTCACCGAAGGAGCAGAAGTAAGGGCAATTGCAGCCAGATCGGACTCGACTTGCGAATCGGCCCGACAAAAATATCCTTCGGCAGTGGTGACTTCGGACTATCGGGAAATGTTGCGTGATGAAGATGTGGATGTGATAGACGTTGTTGTCCCTAGTCACCTTCACAGGGAAGTTGCAGTAGCAGCGTTAGAGGCCGGTAAACACGTGTTGCTTGAAAAACCCATGGCGATAACTCTGGAGGACTGTAATGCGATCATTGCGGCAGCAAAAGCTAATGACCGACTTCTGAGCGTTGGGCACGAGTTGCGATTGTCATCGATGTGGAAAAAAGTCAAAGAGCTGATTGAAGAAGGAGTTATAGGCGACCCACAGTATTGTCTGGTGGAGTTGTCACGCAAGCCTTATCGACTCGGTGCTGATGGTTGGCGATTTGATATCAATCGGGTTGGCAATTGGATCCTAGAGGAACCGATCCACTTCTTCGACCTGGCAAGATGGTATCTGGCTCAGGCGGATGATCCGACGAGTGTTTTTGCGAGGGCCAATTCTCGTCAGTCTGGACATCCGGAACTACAGGATAATTTCAGTGCATTGATGAATTTTGAGAGCGGAGCCTATGCAGTAATTACTCAAACCTTAAGTGCGTTTGAGCACCATCAAATGGCAAAGGTATCAGGAACAGAAGGTGCCATTTGGGCTAGTTGGAGCGGTGCTCAGGATCGAACGCTCCATCCTGAATTTGCATTAAAGGTGTATAACACACGACAGGACGCGGTCGTTGACATGACGCCGGAAAAGATCACCGGAGAAGTGTTCGAACTGCGTGATCAAATGGCCATGATGGTCAATGCTGTTCAAAATCAGGGTGAACTACACGCCACTGGTGAAGATGGGCGATGGTCGGTTGCGATGTGCATCGCGGCTCAGCAGTCAGTGGATTCAGGGGTTCCCGTTAATATCACAGGGGCAAGATCATGATACGAATGTTCTTAATTCTGGCGGCTATCTTTGTCGGATTAGATTCCGTCTCCCAAGGTAGTGAACTACCGACATTGCGGGTGATGACGCTCAATCTATATCACGGAGGCACTCGCCTTGGACAGCCTTTGTCTCAGACGGTCAAGGCAGTCAATGCCGCGAAAGCTGATGTTGTAGGTTTGCAGGAAACGGAGAGTGGAAATGGTGATAGTTCAATACAACTCGCCAAGATGCTCAAATGGCATTGTTTCTCTCAGGGAGGCCGAACTTCAGTCATTTCGAAATACCCGATTGTCGGCAATACTCCGGCTAAATGGGGGGTTCATATCCAGCTTCCAGATAAGACGGTAGTGCATGTCTATAACGCTCACTTTCATTACGTGCCTTACCAGCCTTACCAACTCGCAAACATTCCATACGGAGATTTCCCGTTTATCACTACGGAGAAGGAGGCGATCCATTGGGCGAATGAAGCACGTGGTGGACAGGTCACGCGTATGCTAAGTGAATTGACGGTGAGTTTGAAATCGGGAGTCCCGTGTTTTTTAACCGGTGACTTCAACGAGCCGTCGCATCAGGACTGGACTACAGCAGTGGCCGATAAAGGCCATGTCCCGATCAAGGTAGCATATCCAACGACTAGTCGTATAACGAAGGTTGGGATGGTCGATGGATTTCGTGCGGCACATCATGACCCTCTTTTGAAAACCGGTTGGACTTGGACCCCGACTACAAAATCAACGGATCCGGACGACCGCCATGACAGGATTGACTATGTGTTAAGTAGCCTCCCTTCGAATTCCGTGAAGTTCGCGGGTGTCGTAGGGGAGTCGAAAGAAAATGCAGACATTGTTGTTTCGCCGTGGCCGACGGACCATCGTGGAGTCGTGGTAGAATATCAACTGAATAAGAAACCTTAATTACGGAATGACGATCAGGTATGCAAACTTCTCCTATTACTCAACAGGATCTGGCACGTAGTGTCGTGTCCGTTCCACCTCTGGCAAGAAACGATGACTTGTCGCTGAACGAAGAGGAAAATCGGAAAATTGTTCAGCATCTTGAAGCGGGCGGGATTTCGACGTTTCTTTATGGCGGCAACGCCTTGTTGTATCACGTTGCTCCCAGCCAATATGGTGAATTGCTTAGTATGTTGGAAGGTGTCGTCGCAGACAATTCACTTGTCATACCATCGGTTGGCTCGTCGTATGGAATGATGATGGATCAGGCTCGAGTGATTCGAGATACGTCATTCCCTACAGCAATGGTGTTGCCCCAACCCAATGTCGTGACCTACACAGGTGTTGAAAGAGCGATAGGTGATTATGTGCAGGCTGCCGGTAAACCGGCCGTCGTCTACATAAAGCAGCTCGGGTATATCGAAGTCGAACATGTAAAACGCTTAGTGGAAAATGGGTCAGTCTCATGGATTAAGTATGCTATCGTACGAGATGATCCGGCTGAGGATGAATATCTGCAACGCTTGAAAGATGCTATCGGGACCGACATGATTGTTAGTGGTATCGGTGAACAGCCAGCTTTGCCGCATATGGAGAAGTTTGACGTAACAGCATTTACGTCTGGCTGCGTCTGTATCGCTCCGGCACTTTCAATGCGTATGCTTAAACTGATTCAGTTGGGAGAATTTGCTGCGGCATCTCAGATTCGTGAAGTATTTAAGCCGCTTGAGGACCTAAGGAATGGTATCAATCCGGTTCGGGTCTTGCATGCAGCTGTTGCTGGAGCCGGGATCGCCGAGACTGGTCCTCTGTTGCCAATGATGTCGCCAGTTAACGAAAGCCAACGTGTGGAAATTGCGGAAGTGGCGAAAACTCTGCTTAAGGCCGAGATGGAATTACGAGCTGAATTGACATAACGAGAATCTTGTGGATTCCAGCGAGGATGGTTACATCACTAATGCGGCTTCAGGTGGTATTCGTTTCTTGCGTCGATAGCCAAAGAGCGATTGGAGGTAAGTAAGTACATCCTCAAGAGCTTAAGGCGTTTCAAGTCCCCAGCCGATGAAGACACCGTTGGGTATCTGTTTGGAATGACGTTCCAAATCCTGACGGTGATGATAAAATGTAGCAATGCGTAATCAGCTTCAAATCAAATTCGATCTACCAATTGGCAATAGGCTTGCTTGTCTGGTTTTGGCGCCTTTGCTGCTTGTCACTCAGGTATTCGCTGCAGAGCCGGACTTAAAGACATTTCGTTCTAGGATCGAGCCGTTACTTAAACAGTATTGTTATGACTGCCATGGCCCAGGCGGAGAGGCGAGTCCTCGGATGACATTGCTGGATCCGGATATATATAACGGTGTGGACGGTGAAACCTGGCATGATGCCTTAAACCGCATTAATCAGGGGAAGATGCCTCCTAAAGAAGCCACGACTTTGCCAGACAATCAACGTGAAATATTGGTTCAATGGTTAACTGACGAAATCGCAGGGGCTACCGAAGCCAAACGAAGCACAGGTGGGAAAGTTGTGTTTCGACGTCTAACCAATTACGAATACAACAATACATTAAGCGATTTGTTGGGAGTTGAATTCGATTATGCAGAAAATCTTCCGCCCGAGTCCAAATCTAACGATGGATTTCTAAATAACGGTCAAGTGCTCGGGATGTCACCGTTGCAAATGGAATATTACCTGGCTGCAGCAAGGCAGGCGTTATCCAAGGTTATTGTGACCGGCGACCAACCAGAATTGTACACAAAAGTTGTTGAAAAAAGCATTAAGGGAGGGCGAGATAATAGCGTCAATGGGGAGATAGTTGATGGTCGCCGACAATTCATTGCAGGTATCGATAAGTTCCCGAGATCAGGGAAATTTCGAGTTGCGGTTCAGGCGTATGCGGTGGTGCCGGATGGAAAACCTGTGCCTGAGCTGGAAATCAATATTGGCATTCGCAGTGATACTCTTTCGCCGAGTCGCAGGCTGGCAGTTACTGAAGTAAGGGGCACCAAGTCGCAACCTGAAACACTGGTGTTTGAAGGACGTATCGAGTCCTTTCCGCTGCCTGGTAAGAATCCGAAGTTTCCGGGGATCCAGATTCGACTTAAAAATCTGACCGCGTTACCGGAGCCAGTACCTAAGAAAGGTGAGCCAATACCTCCGTCAACCGAACCGGTGGTCTATGTAAAGAGTGTATCTTTTGAAGGCCCTATTTTTGAAAACTGGCCTCCGGAACATCACACAAGAATTCTCCCGCAAAATGGAGCTGGTGAAGATGGGTATGTGGAACGTGTTGTGACTCAATTCATGCGTAGAGCCTTTCGTCGTCCTGTGGCTAAACAGGAAGTCGCGAAAGTGCTTGGCTTTTACGAATCGATTGCGCATAACAGCGACTCGTTTGAAGAGGCTATACGCGAAACTTTGGCTCTGGTACTGATCTCACCGGAGTTTCTATATCTTGTAGAGCCGGTTGATTCCGAAGGAAAGACTCAGGGGTTGACCGACTATGAATTGGCGACGCGATTGTCCTATTTCTTGTGGAGTTCTATGCCTGATCAGCAGTTGTTTGATCTTGCTGAAAAACATCTTCTTTCCAAGCCTGCTGTGCTTGAAGAGCAAATCCAACGGATGATGTCAGATCAACGTAGCTGGCAATTTGTGCGTAATTTTACATCCCAGTGGCTGGATCTGTCCGGGGTAAATCGTATTGCCATAAATCCTCAGTATTACAAAGGATTTGATGAACGCTTGAAACTGCAAATGACAGAGGAAACCATTCAATTTGTGGGGGAAGTGTTGTATCAGGATTTAAGTGCACTCAACTTCCTCAAAAGCGATTTTGTGATGATTAATCAGAGCCTTGCGCGGCATTATGGATTACCGGATCCAGGAAGCAGTAAGTTTGCCAGAGTGCCTTTGCAGGGAGGAGAGAATCGAGGTGGGCTTTTGACTCAGGGGAGCTTCTTGTTGATAAATTCAAATGGTGAAGATTCTCATCCGATTAAACGCGCCGTGTGGATTCTGGATCGTTTGCTCGATGATCCACCGGCACCGCCTCCACCGGACGTACCAGAGTTGGAATCAGAGAAGGCCGATTTGGCATCTTTGTCTATCAAAACACAGTTAGAAATGCACCGACAGAAAGCAAGTTGTAACAGTTGTCATCAGGGCATTGACGGCTGGGGAATCCCATTTGAAAACTACGATGCGATTGGACGCTGGCGAGAAACGGGTTTGCGAATTGTAAAAGGAAAACGAATCCAAGCTGAATTGGATTCGCTGGCGCAGATGCCGTCAGGGATTGAGGTGAATGGTGTCGCTGAATTACAAAACTATTTGGTGGAGCACGAATCGCAACGATTTGCCAGGGCCTTGGTTAAAAAAATGACCACTTATGCGTTGGGACGCAGCCTCGAATTTACTGACGAGGAGGCAATTTCAAAGCTCACGCAGCGATTTATTGCCGATGACTACAATATGAAAAAACTATTGGTGGAGATTGTTCAATCGCCGATGTTCCAGTCAAAATAGAAACAGTGTATTTGTAACGGTGAATCTAAGAGAGAATCACAGATGAATAAGTCTTGGCATTTAAGTAGACGGTCCTTTCTGCAGGGAACAGGAGTTGCATTGGCTTTACCCTGGATGGAGTGTATGGGGCAGGATGCTTCGGTTAAGAAAGCGCCTAAGCGTCTGGCGTCAGTATACTTTCCATTTGGAGTAAGTTTGCCGAGCGAAAAATCTGAATATGCTGATTGGAATTGGTTCCCTGAAGAGTCGGAAGGTACTTTTAGATTTCGGAAGTCCCTCGAATCGCTTGAACCTCTGCGAGATCAAATTACGGTTTTGGGATCTTTGTCTCATCCCGCCGGTCGTAAGATGGGGGGACATGATACCGGTGACATCTTTCTGACCGGGGCCAGTTTCCGCGGAGCGGATTATAGAAATGGAATTTCTCTGGATCAGTATATTTCAGCGTATGTTGGTCAGCAGACACGATTTGGCTCCCTCGTCATGTCCAGCGATGGCGGGGTTGGAGAACCTACAAGAGCCACCACTTTGTCTTTTACGGCACAAGGACGGCCAATTCCCGCACTTTCTAGTCCACGGCAGATATTTGATCGGTTTTTTGGGGCTGGTGACGCTTCTAGCAAAGCTCAACGTCGAAAATTGCAGAACACAGGTTCCATGTTGGACTTGGTACTCGAGAACAGCCGTTCAATGAAAAAACGTCTGGGGCGTCAGGACCAGCAGAAGCTGGAGGATTATTTAGCGAGCGTTAGGGATATTGAACAAAGGGTCAATCGTTCGACTGCCTGGCTTGATATTCCGAAACCGGAAATTGCTGAAGATGCCGTCAATCTTGCTGTAGATCAAAGCTTGCCGGTGGAATATATGCAGGCGATGTACGACCTTATTTTTCTTGCATTTCAAACCGACTCTACTCGGGTTGCTACGTATATGTTGGGGCAGGTGGCAGGTGCAACGACAATTGCTAATGCGTTTCCTGCCTGTCTCGGTTTACAGGGGAATTGGCATGGTTTAGCTCACGGAGCCGGAAAAGGCGATGGAGCAGAAAAATTAGGTCGATTCGACCAATTGCTGACGAACCAGTTGAGCAGTTTTATTCAGCGGCTGAGTGAAACTCAGGAATATGATGGATCGCTGCTTGACAATACGTTAGTGTTTTATGGCAGCAGTAACAGCAAAACGCACAACAATTCGAATTATCCACTGATTCTGGCAGGTGGTAAGTCGATGGGATTCAAGCACAACCAGTTTCTGAAACCTGGTGCCAACGTCCCGTTAAGTAATGTGTTTGTCACTTTACTTGATGCGATGGGGATTCCTCACGAAGGGTTCGCCGATAGTACCGGAGAATTATCAGAGCTGCGAGTATAGTCTTCGATATCACAGCCGCTGATGTCAGTTCCTAAAGCTTAGGAAAATGCCTTGCGTAGAAGACTTAGGCTTTTGGGAATCGCGGTTTCATGGGCTTCCTGACCTTCGAATTCCAACGAAATATATCCCTGATAATTCGCATCTCTCAGGATTTTCGCGACTCGTTGATAATCGATATCCAGGGTGTACCACGTGCCTCCACCGAAATAGGTTTTGGCTTGAACGTAGACAGTTTTAGGTGCCATCAGCTCGAATTGTTCGTACTGTCGTTCAAAAAAGTTGCCTGTGTCAGCAGTTACCTGTAACCAGGGAGAGTCGATGGCATCCACTATCTTTAAGACGCCTTCGGCTGTCCTTCCCAGTCCCCAATGATTTTCGAGGCCGAGTGTCACGCCGCACTCCTCTGCTTTAGGGAGGCATTTCTCTAAGCTGTCGATTACCCATTCAAACCCTTGCTCGTCGGTGTACCCTTCCAGTCGGGGCTCAATGCCTTTGGCCTTCATTAGGTCGTCAAAGCTCTTAATGGTGCCCCAGCGTCCTGTGTTGACTCGAATTGTGGGGATACCTAGTTTGTAAGCCAGCTCGATACATTTCAGTGTATGGTCGATGTTGCGTTTGCGATAATCTGGATCTGGTGAAACAAACCCCTGGTGCGTCGAAAACCCGCACAGATCTAAACCGTTGACAAAAGCTCGCTGCTTTAGCATTTGCAGATACGAGTTGTCTTCGCGTGTCATTTGCACGTGTAGAATCTCAACGGCATCAAACCCGGCTTCGGCTGCGAGGTCGATGCAGTCTTCAATGGGCAACTTTGTGTCTTTCCGATATCGCCAATACGAGTAAGTACTGACTGCGATCGGGTTTGGCTTAGGTTTTGGCTTTCTCTTGGCAGTTGAAGCAATGGATGGAGTTGACGAAATTCCGGTAGCCAACGAAGCGGCCATGGATGATTGCAAAAATGTGCGGCGATTTAAACTCACAGACTGCTCCTTAGAGGGAATACAACTACTAACGTTTGATTTAATTGAGTGTTTGTAATTCTACAACGATTTATGGAAAGAAGTACTACTAACGTTGCGTGATTTGGCATAACAGGTTAGAAAACAATGCGAGACCATTTGAAATCAAGGAGGCTTCTGCTCTATGCCGGCTAAAAACGTATTAGGAACGGATCTGCAAACTTGTTCCACGGCCCCGCTTACCGGATTCTATCGTGACGGGTGTTGTAATACCGGAGCAGACGATGTTGGACTTCATTTGGTATGTATCGAAGCGACGGAAGAATTCCTGGCCTTTTCCAGGGCGGTTGGAAACGATCTCTCCACGCCAATACCTGCATGGGGGTTTCCCGGAGTACAGCCCGGTGATCGATGGTGTTTGTGTGTCGAGCGATGGAAGGAAGCTTTATATCACAACGCCGCGCCTAAAGTGAATTTGAAAGCGACGCATATTTCAGCTTTGGAATTTGTGGATCTGGAGCAGTTGCAGGAATATGCAGTAGACGATAAGTAACACGCATCAGGAACGCGATGAATTTAGACGCTGCGTTAACAGCGGGAAGTCGCAGTGCAGCTTTTATCGGCGGGACGGACTAAAGTTAAGCGAATCTACTTTTGTTGGGGCGGTTCGTATTCAAAACCTTTCGGCAATACCTGTATTTCAGTCGCGATGTTGTAGTTGAACACGCCGATCCCGGGAAATTCAACGTCAACGTAATACGCTGCAAACCCGTCTTTGGGTATTTTCAGTTTGACTTTCGCTGTAGAAACATCGTTCTGTAAACGGACGCTCTCCCACTTCACTTCTCGAAAATCTCTTGTTTTACTATGAGCGGTCCAGAGATGGGCGGCGCGGGAAGTTCCGCTCCATTGCACATGAAAATGATTGTCCTTGTCTAAATTCCATTCCATCGTTTCCAAAGTCTGATTGTTGAGAGTCTTCTTGAAAAAAGTAGCCATCGTTGGAAGCACCTGAATCCCTAACCCGTGTCCAGCATTAGGGAGGTAGTAAAGATTCTTGGGGCCAACCAATTCTGGAAAATAGATGCTGCTTGCGTCGACCGTCCAGTAGGGATCATTAGTTCCCAAAACCATCAGTTTGGGGATTTTGATCTTGTTGCGATAAGAAAATGGGTCGACTAATTGAGTCAATCTGCGGCCTTCCCCTTTTAGCATTCGCTCAGGGAAATTGTACTTTAGGTACGGGGTGATCATATGGCTGTAACGTCCATATGACTGATACTGCTGTTTCAATTGAGTAGGCATGTTGAGCACATCGATCACCATAGGAGCAATTGAGACCACTCGTTTATCGACAGCACTGGTTAGCCACGTAGTCCAGCCTCGTTTGGACGCTCCCGCCATTGAGAATTTAGAAATTGGTGTGCCACTTTGCTTTTCAAGAATTGCCGACGTGGCATCCATTGCCCGGACAGCACTTTCGACCATTGGCAATAACAGTGGCCAGTCGTTGCCTTCCGAGTTCATGTATTTGTCAAAAGTGTAAGCGATAAGGTCGTCTTCGTATCGATCGCCCTGAAGCGGTTGGTTAGGAACTTGGTTTAGTATCGCAACGGGAACTTCGCACGCAGCGGCAACTAAGGCAAATTGCTTAACCTCGTCACTGTTGGCATCCGGTTGTCGGCTTGTCGAGGATCCGCCTGAGACAAACAGGATGGCAGCATTGTTCTGCTTGATATTGTCAGGCCGAAGAATAGTTAGCCAGTGCTGCCATGGCTTTCCACGCCATGTCTGAGATGTCAGGCGAACAGACTTGGCATTGCAAATTCCTGTGCGAAATTCACTTTTAACTTCGTAAGCATAGCTCTCATCGACCGGGAGGACATCGGATAACTGTTGAGCGATTACTGGTAACGGAGTGAATATAATGCCGGCCAGGATGGCAAGAGAGATTCGAATATTCATGGACATAGATAACGGTGAGCAGGATTTGAATGAACCAAAGCTCATTATAGTAGCGTTGCCCTAATCAGACTTGGGGCGTGTGTTAAAGAAATGAAATTGTCGGATTTACTGCTCTGACAGTTTCTTGATATGGTTCAGCACGCGTTCGTGGATCAGATGAATGCTGGTGTCGCTCCATAAGGTCCAATATCCCTGGGGGTACATCTTAAATTCGTACCATGTACTCCCTTCCAAAAGAGTGCGGTTGCCCGGCAAACGCTTGAGTCTAAACTCACCTCGTTGGCAATTCAGATAACCGTCTAAATGCGGTGGATGGACATGCCGATAAGGACTTAGTTCGTTCATCGCTCGAGGTTGTTTCGTAACGTCAAACGCCAGGCGGTTTGGCCTGTCCCAGACGGTGATGGGTTCAACGAAGGCTCCGGTGGAAAACTCGCAGTGCCTAATGGCGCCAACACCCTCGCCGTCGATCGTTGCCCGCAGTGGATAAGCAATTCCCAGTTCAAAATACCAAGCCGGCGGTGCATCTAGCTCCGAAAATCCCACGACATTTGGCCAGACTGCTTCAGGAGGAGCATCCACGACAACGGATGATATGACCTCATAGACTGGAGTTTCTTTATCCAAAATGTCTGCACCAGCCAGTAACGGCAGTAGACACAATAGTGACATCGTTACGTGACTTCCGGTGGCCTGAGTTGATGCCATGCTTCGGCCTATCAAGGCTCCGATGATGGTAATAATCGCTGCGAGTGGATAGAGCATGGCAATGCAAATGACGCCCTCGACCGCAAAAATCAAAAGAGCACCGGAACATAATAAGATGCCTAGTTCAGCAACGATTACAGATTGACTGAGCGGTTGTAATGCCTGCCGATTGAACATATAGCTGGTTACGACGCCGATGAGAACGGGCATTCCAAAAAACAGGAGGATTCCATAGCTTTGGAAAACTGTGACTGAAAGAGCGTATAGCACCAACGATCCGGCGATGCTGATAAACATCCCGCTGATTGCACTTCTTACACGATTGCTGGGTAAGGCCGTGGCTATAGGAGCGTTATTTTGCTTGGGGCGTGTTTTTTTGTCGGGCAGGACGCACAGTAAAAACATGGTTGCAAAGTTTATCACAGGAACCAAGATGAGGAGTCCTAGAAAAGAAGATCCTGTCGTTGCGACACTACGACGAACGCTCATTGCAACACTGATCCAAAGAAATGGAATTGTCCAGATAAACAAGACCCAGGGAAGAACCTGTGACATGTTGGCCATTACTTCCGACCGTTCCTTAAGGATTGGGCTAAGGAAGGTGGTGGCAGGATAGTGTTTGCCAGTGGTTATGAATATTAGAAGTGCTTCACAAGCATACTTGAAAAGCATTAATGAAAAACCAGTGGTGATGTACTGAAGTCGACTTGCTGGAGCTGAAAGTGAGAACCAAAGAGAACCGTATTTTTTCAAAGTTGATACTTCGGTCGTCTTTGAGTCACTCATAGGTTAGATTCGTCCTCGAATCCCTCTTCCAGATAGGGAGAAAATGGGTCGGATGAAAACTGGCTAACCTCCAGGCTGTATTGCCCAGTGAATGCTTCGGCGATCCCTCCATTCACTTCGATGAAGTAAGTCTCGCCTTCGGTTACAGGGTACATGCCACCGGGCCACGCCCAGCAAACGACGATTTCTGCCTGATCGTCGGTGGTGAATTCTTCTCCGTACTCTGTTGTATCACCGTCGTCTTCAGAATCCTCAGGGTTCCAGTCGAAGATGTTTTGGTCTCGAACATAAACCTCGTCAGCGGGATGGAATAAGTCGTCGAATTCAGAGAAAAGTACCGGAGCCAATTCGTTTCCGGTGGCATCATAGACAGATACCCCGGGGAGGTCATATGAGTTCCAATCTGTCGCGTAGACGCTGATCGATGCAAAGGTATTAGCCGCGACAAACTGGTAGTAGTCGACGTCGCCGTTAAAGTCCACATGGCTTACATTTTGAGCGTAATCGTATTCCGTGCTCTCCAATACGGTTGCATCTGGGCCGATGTTATCGGAATGAATGTCGTCTCCCATTTCACTGTCCGCATCAAGTTTCCATGGTTGGTCGCTCCAGTGCGAAACATCCAGGGTATAACCAGTTACATTTGAATCTAGTGAGTCAAGAGCGACATAATAGTTGCCGGCATCCACACTTAACTCGATCCATGCTCCGTCAGCATCTCCCTGTGTGAGTCCGATCAAGTTGCCCTCTTCGTCCGTAACAGTGATGCGCAACAAATCGTCTGAGTAGCCCTGATAGACTGAGATGGAAAGCTGCCCGCTGTCGACAAAGACAGAGAATTGGTCAATATCCTCGGCTGAGTCGATATAGCTATTCACATTGATAAAGCCGAAGTCGAGTGCTAGTGCGGTAGCGTCATTCGGCGTGTCACCATGCACGTCTTCACCCGGTTCTGAGTCGTGTGCAGGTTCCCAATGGTCATCCTGATACTGAAATACATCCAGCACGTAGTGCCCCACATCTTTAGGGTGTTGGGCAGAAACCATCACAAAATAGGTGGCATCAACTTCTACGGGGACGTCGATGTTACCTTCACACCACTGATATCCATCTCCCCCCTCTGCTCGTGCGATCAGTTCGTGGTTGTGGTTAAGAAGTTCGACCACAACACCTTCAGCAATACTTTCATTGAATACATC
Source organism: Planctomycetaceae bacterium (assembly GCA_002717145.1). Lineage (GTDB taxonomy): Bacteria > Planctomycetota > Planctomycetia > Pirellulales > Pirellulaceae > UBA721. The sequence continues at coordinate 28,692 of PBCP01000063.1, forward strand.
TATGGCAACCCGGTCTTCTTGGGCAATAAACTGAAATGCGTCGACATCATAAGCACTGTTAATTTCGGATTCAATAAAAGCATATCCCCAGTCTAGTTCCAGTTGAGCCGCATTGTCTGGAGAGTCGGGATAGGCATCATGTGTCTCTTTTGCCTGAAGTTGATGCCAGTCATGCATGAACTCACCTTCAGCCAGCAAATTAATAACTTCCAGAGCATCTGCCGGAGAAAGGTAGCCGTCCCCATTTGCATCCATGTAGTAGCTTTCCACTTCGGCCATCATTTCGGCAAGAATAGGTGGAGCCCCAATGTCGAGCATGAGGTTTGAGCCAGAGGCATTCATGGCATTGATCGGTAGCAAGGCATCAATAGGAGAAACAAAACTGTCGTGGTTGATATCCATAGCCTCTATCGGGTTTTGCCATGGGCTAGCCGATAAAACGACTCGATTTTCCAGCCGGTCAAATGACAGTTTGCGATGTCTTTTCATGCTCAGAGTTTCCGAAGGAAATAAGGAAGGCGGTAAGATTTGATTGTAGGGCCCAAGTGACTTAGGGGGCAAGGCAATTTCTGTTCGTGTGGAATCTCGTCGGTTTTTGTAAACTATAAACGCGTGATATATGTCTGGAATTAAAGGAATAATATGCTGAGCCTATTCGAAATTCTCTGTTTGTTTGCTGAAGGCGAGGAATTTGAGCAGACACTAATTGTTGTCGGTGGTATTGCGCCACCGGTGATTGCCCTGATTTGTATGGTTCTTTATGCACGAGGCACCAAGCGGAAGAGACTCATTGAAGATACCCCAACTTCCAAGGTTAAAGGGATCTTTATCGGACTCAATGAAATTAAGGGGAAGGTAAACCTGGTAGCCGATATGAGTGCTTACCTCAGTGAGAAACCGTGTTGTTACTATTCATACTCGATTGAAGAGCATTACACGCGAACGCGTACGGTGACGGATAAGGATGGTAACACGCGAACAGAAACATATTCCGGATGGGAAACCGTCGCGTCTGGAAATAATCGAGTGGAATTCGATCTGGTTGATGAGACCGGCAATGTCCGGGTGATTCCTGCGAAGGCTGAAATGGAAGGAAACGTTGTCCTGTCTCGCACGTGCGGGACAGGCGATGCAATCTATTATGGCAAAGGGCCGGCCTACGCAATTAGCGGTTCGAATTATCGGCGCCGGTTTAAGGAATCGGCGATTGTTCAAAGTGATCAGTTGTATGTCCTGGGTTCTGCAAGGTTGGCGGATGAATCGGCAAGAGTTGAAATAGCAAAAGAAGATGAAATCTATCTGATAAGTGTGAAGTCGGAAGAACAGTTGGTTAGTCGTTATGGTTGGATGGTAATCGGTGGCTGGCTAGGCGTCGTTGCCGGTTTTACGATGAGTCCGGTATCTATCGGCTGTCTGTTGATGGAAAGGTCCTACGACAGTATGTGGATCTGGATGATACCCTCAGGTGTTCTTGGCCTGCTACTAACGATGTTGATGTATGTCGTGTATGTCTTTAACGGGCTCGTTTCCACCAAAGTGCGATTGGCGCGTGCCTGGAGTTTGATTGATATTCAACTGAAACGGAGATATGACCTAATAGGTAATTTAGTGGAGGTTTGTAAGTCGTTTCTTAAGCATGAGAAAGAGACTCAGGAGTTGATCGCGAATGCACGTAGCGGAAACTACAAACCGGGAGAGGCTCCAAGTGATCAGCAGGTATCGTCGACTGGTGTTGCGACGACCGCTCAAAATAAGGTGATTAATCAGTTGTTTGCACTGCGTGAAGCCTATCCGGATCTCAAAGCGAATTCACAGTTGTTGCAGCTTCATGGATTTATTGTGGAGTGTGAAGAGCGACTTGCCATTGCACGGACGTTTTATAACGAGGGGGCAGGAAACTATAACGAGCGAATCCGTCGTGTGCCTGAGGTGATGTTCGCACGCCTGATGGGCTACCAGATTGCATCCTATTATGAAGTGGCGGCTGAACACACGCAGTTGCCCGATGTCGACGCGTTACTGAATGAGAATGGAGTTCAGAAGACAGAGGTCGTTGCTGCTCCCGAGTTAATGGGGGAAGACGAGGAAATCGTGATTCTTGCACTCGTTTGCATGATGTCGGCTGACGGTAATATTGACGGGGACGAATATGCAGCCTTTGAAAAGTTTGTTGCCGATGCCACTGGCAATGATGATATCTCCGTGGCAAGACAAAAAGCTCAGACTGCACTCGATCGGGTGAAGCAGGAAACGATCGAGGTAGTGACCGCGGACTGCGTTGAAAAACTGAAGACTTTAAAGGGTAAGCCGATTGCCACTAGTTTCCTTGAGGCGTTAGCTGCCATTGTTGACGCAGATAATGCTGAGGCATGGGCGGAATCGACAATGGTTGAGAAATTCAGAAAGGCGGTTCAGGGTGAGTGAGAAACGAATGAGGTGGTTTGCCATTGCGTGTTGGTTCGGACTTACCGGCGCAATTGTCTCTGGAGCCGAATCGTTGCGTGTGATGACTTTTAATGTTCGATATGATAATTTCGGAGACGGGCTAGATAACTGGAAATTCAGAGCTAATAAAGTAGCTGGGATGTTCGCGAAGCATTCCGTTCAGGTGGCAGGATTACAGGAGGTAGAGCACCATCAACTTGTCTGGCTGCGTCAGGCATTGCCGGCTTATGAGTTTGTTGGCGTTGGGCGCAACGACGGTAAGACCAAAGGGGAATACGCTCCGGTGGCATTTCTGAAAGCAAAATTCAAGTTATTGCAGGATGAGACAATTTGGTTAAGCGAGAATCCGCAAGTAGTGGGTAGCAAGGGATGGGATGCTGCGTTGCCAAGAATTGTGACATTTGCACTCTTAGAACACTTGATGTCAGGAAGTCGGTATTTGGTTGGCAGCGTGCACTACGATCATGTAGGTGTGGAAGCTAGAAAGAACAGCGGTGCGGTGATTCGTGACTACATTACTGCAAATGCAAAGAAAATGGAGGCTTCTGCCGTAATTGTGGCGGGGGATTTCAACTGCCTTCCGAATTCTGAGCCTTTCAAAGCGGTGGAGGCAGGGGAATCGCTGGTCGATTCGTATAAACTGTCGAAGAATCGAGTTGGACCGAATTCAACCTGGAATGGATTTCGCGCAGTCGTGCCTGATCGCCGAATTGACTATGTGTTTGTAAACAAGTCGGTCGTAGTTGATCGTCATTTAATCGATGATCGGAAGATTAATGGCCGCTTTCCTTCAGATCATTTGCCTGTGATTGTTGACTTGCAAGTGAAGGAATAGGGACGGATGCGTATTTTAAGCGGTGGCTTACAGCACGAAACAAACACGTTTGCTATTACGCCTACAACAATCGCAGATTTCCAACGCGACAGCCATTTTGGGGACGAACTGGGGGATGCGTTCCAGATTAGACAACGCTTCCAGGGTACCAATACGATTCATGGTGGGTATTTGCAGGCGGCGGATGATTTGGGAGCTGAGCTCGTTCCTGTCCTTAACCTGCGAGCTTACCCGTCCGGAATCGTTACGAAGGAGACGTTTGAGCTGCTCGTAGGCGAATTGATCGGTAGGATTCATGCAGCTTTGCCTGCAGACGGAATCCTCCTGGATTTGCACGGTGCAATGGTAACCGAAGAATTTGAGGACGCCGAAGCTGAAATTGTGCGGCGTGTTAGAGAGGCAGTCGGTGATGCAGTCCCGATTGTGGTGTCATTGGATTTGCATGCAAATGTGTCACCCGCCTTGCCCGACGTTTCTGATGTGATTATTGGGTTTGATACGTATCCTCATGTCGATATGGGGGAGCGGGGTTATGAAGCCATGGCAATGATGGCAGCTATGGTTGAGAAGAAGGTGGATCCTAAAATGGCCTACCGTCAGCTCCCGTTGCTTACGTTACCGCCGATGCAATGTACACTACGAGAACCGATGTCCAGCTTTCTTAAGAAACTGAAGTTGCTGGAATCGCAGGAGGGTATGCTGACGGCGACAGTTGCGATGGGTTTCCCGTTTGCAGATGTTCATTGTATGGGGGTCTCGGTCATTGCGGTCGCAGAGGATGATCTGGAATTGGCCGAGGCCGTTGCAGACCAACTGGCTCAGATGCTTTGGGACTTGAAGAAACAGTTGCAGCCCAATCTTGTCACCATTGAAGATGCGATGCAGCAGAGTCGTGAAACTGACGGGCTCGTGATTTTTGCGGATGGCTCCGATAATCCGGGAGGAGGTGCTCCGTGTGATGGCACCGTTGCCTTGGAAGCGTTAGTTGAAGCGGGATTCAAAGGTGCGGTTGTGGCGACATTCTATGACCCTGAAACTGTACAGGTCGCGCAAGCGGCGGGCAAAGGATCAACGGTGCAGGTGGCGTTGGGCGCGAAAGTCGATGATCGTCACGGGAAAACGTTGCACGTCGAGGCTCGTGTGTTGAAATTGTGTGATGGAGCTTTCGTTTTCGGAGGCCCTATGGCTCAAGGCCTGTCTGACACTCTGGGTGATACTGCGCTGTTGGAAGTAAACGGTGTGCGAGTCGTAGTCACGTCGGTTCGGAAACAGTGTATAGATCGCAATATGCTTAAAGTGGCTGGAGTGGAATTGGATTCAGTCAGCCTACTGGTGTTAAAAAGCGCCGTGCACTATCGAGCTGACTTTGGGCTCTATGCAAAGTTGATGCTTGATGCAGATACGCCTGGAATTCACCGTCCGGATTTTAATTGTTTCAATTATCAAAATGGTCGTTCAGGACAGTGTTACCCGCTAAACCCGCTAGCAGAACTTGCATGAACGGGAGATGGATGGGCCAGTGTGGTGGATTTGTTTGAGCCTAAAGCGATATTTCGATCTTTTGAAACTGAAACTGTCAGGCACGCAAAGAGGGTGGGGGGTAGATCCATCTTCAATGGAGGATAAAAATGGCTTCCTCGTATTTAGGCTTAATTGGAGTTGATCGAGCCTGGAATTATTAAATGATCTCGAATCCTTTGCGTTGCTCACGGCTCATTAATGCCGTTGCTTCGGTGTCTGTGGGGAATGATTCGGTGTCTGGATCCCAGCGGATTGGACGTCCAAGTCGTTGAGCAATGTTTCCGAGATGACATGTGGTGACACTGCGGTGCTGGCTTTCGACATCCGAAATGGGGCGTTTTCTAGCTTGGATGCAATCAAAGAAATTTCCCATATGGTTGATGATGGCATCTAGTTTCCCCGCTCGCAAAGGGCGGTCGAGGTTGTCAAAGTTGTAATCGTTCCAATCTGTTCGAGGTAATGGATTTGATTTTAGGGCTTCAACCGGAGCGCCGCTAAGCGTTCCGCGGTTGACGAAGATTCGACCTTCAGTGCCGGTAAACATGATGCCGTTACGGCCTGAATCTTTGACCTCCATAGTGACGCCGTTCGCATATTTGTAGCGAGTGTTCCAGTCCACAGCGACGTTGTAGGAGTCAGGACCAACCTCAGGGTAGGTCGCAGTGCCGGAGATTTCGACTGGAAAAGAGTTGATACCCCATTGAGCAATATCCAAATGGTGTGCTCCCCAGTCCGTCATTTGGCCGCCGGAGTATTCATACCACCAGCGGAAATAGTAATGAGCTCTTTCGGGAATGTAGGCGGTGTCGGGGGTTTGTCCCTGCCACAAATCCCAATTGAACGTTTTTGGAACTTTATATTGTTCAAAGGGGCCGCCCTGAACATTTTTGCCAAGAACAACATCGACGTGCGTAAGTTTCCCGAGCCGCCCTGCTCGAATCAATTCGATGGCTTGACGGAAACGTGAGTCACTTCTTTGCCAGGAACCGACTTGTAGGACCTGGCCCGTTTGCTCGACGACCTTGCGAAGGAATTTTCCTTCATCAATGGTGAGTGATAGGGGTTTTTCTACGTAAACGTCTTTGCCTGCGCGACATGCGTCTGCAGCCATTTTTACGTGCCAGTGGTCAGGAGCGCCAATCAACACGACGTCGAGGTTGGCTTGTTCAAGCATGTCCTTGTAGTTTTCATAGATTTTGGGAGTGCTACCAAAGCTACTACGGGCTTGCTCACGTACATTACGGTCAACGTCAGCGAAGGCGACGATGTCACCATATTGCTGTGCCTTTTCGGTGATCACGGTTCCCTGATAGCGTACTCCAATGGAGCCAACACGAAGACGTTCGTTTGGGCTTTTAGGCTTGTCGGGCTGTTGAGCTTTTGCCTGATGGTGAAATCCGACTCCTGCAGCCAGTAATAGTCCAGCATTGGTGGTTAGGAAGGATCTCCGAGAACTAGAGTTTTTGAGTAGAGTTTTCATACATCAATGTGTGCTTATGTGTTGTATTTGTGTGTGGCTTCGTCGCCGTGCATGCAATTTAACTGTTACGGTCTCAGAATTCTATATCTTTCTACCGCTTTAATACGGCCTTCTATATATAGAAGCATTATTAGAAGCGTAATGAACTGGTGCCACCCATTCTTGGTTCTAGGGATATAAGCAAAATAGTCAGTCCCAAATCTACAAAAACAGGGGAATAAGGGAATTGAGCGGGCGAGTTTGGAGTGGGTGGCACTGGATCACTTCGCCTGACCACTGAAAGTCGAGTGGGTGGCAGTGGATCGTTCGGTGGATGGAAGATTACTTCACCTAAAGTCTACAAAACAGGGTAACTAGAGATTTGGGAATCGAGGATCGAGTGGGTGGCACTAGATCGTTAAAAAACTGTCAAATTGCTAGCATTTATCCGCTTGCGAGTAGCTATTTGAACAAGGTAGTATAGATTGCCTATTCATCCCAGACCCCCAAGGTGGGGATTCTAATTTGCACTACGGATATACGAGCTATGCTTGACTTCTTTTCCAAACGAAATCGTAAATCAGATTCCAAACGCACTCAATCTAGTAAAGCGATGAGTAACGCGCGTAAGCGTTCCTTATTTCTTGAGTCGTTAGAGGATCGGCGATTGCTGGCGGCCGATTTTTCGATTTCTACGGCCGCTGATGCTAGCGAGGCGGGATCGGTTTTTGGGGGATTCACCGTTCAGGGTATAGGGACGACAGCGGTGGACCAGATTATTAATTTAACAATTGCTGGGACAGCAACTGATGGAGGTACGGACTATGACTCGATTGGTGCGACAGTCACGGTGCCGGCCGGGACGGATCCGAGTACCACGATCCTTGTAGAAGGTATCGTGGACGATACATTGTTGGAAGGTAACGAGACCGTCATTGTTACATTGGCAAGCCTTGTTCCCACTGCAGATGCTAATACGATTAACGGCGGTAGCAATGTTGCAACTGTCGAGATAGTAGATAATGACACTGCTGTCGTCACAGTTGCAGTTCAGGATGGAACCGCGTCTGAAACCGGTCCGGATGATGGTGCGTTCCGGGTTAGTCTTGACAAGACGAATAACACGGGTGGTACGATCACGGTTAACTATACGATGACCGGAACGGCAACCGATGGAACGGATTATGCAGCGGTTGACGGTACAGCTGAAATTCTTGATGGTGCATCCTTTGTCGATGTAGTCATTGATGTGACGGATGATTCAGTATTAGAAGCTGCTGAGAGCGTGACCATTACGTTGAACAGCCTGACATTGCCGTCGAATGTTTCCAGTGCCAATGTCTCAATCGACACAGCTAATGATGACGCAACATTTAATATCGCGGATAATGACAGTGCGTTGTTAAGTATTGCCGCAAATGACGACACTGCGTCAGAGACCGCGACCAATGCCGGTCAGTTTACGATTACGTTGTCGAATGTCTCTTCGACCGCAACGACGGTTAATTACTCTGTTGGTGGTACGGCTACCGATGGTACGGACTTCCCAACGATCGGTAGTAGTGTTGTGATTCCGGCAAACACCGCCAGTGTCACGATTGATGTGGATGACATTGTTGACGACGCCATCGTTGAACTCGATGAGACGGTTGTTGTGACCCTGGATAGTGTCGTTGGTGATGACGATATCAGTATCGATACAAATAATGATGAAGCGACGGTCACGATCGCGGATAATGACAGTGCGACCGTGAGTGTGGCTGCGAATGACGCTAATGCGGGTGAAAATGGTCTGGATTCGGGGCAGTTTACGATTAGCCAGTCGCTGCCAGCTTCTAGCAATACGACGGTCAATTATCTCGTGACTGGGACTGCAACCGGCGGTGTCGATTATACGACACTATCCGGAACCGCAGTTATCCTTGCCGGTGATACGTCCGTTACCGTAGATGTAGCAGTCTTGCAGGATACGATTTTAGAAGCCAATGAAACGGTTACTGTGACTCTTGATAACCTCGTTGGTGATGCCGATATCACGATCGACGGAAGTAACGATGCTGCGACGGTAACGATCGATAGCGATGACCTTGCAACGATTACTGTTGCAGATTTGGCAGGTGTTGAGGCTGATTTGGCTGCAAGCGCTCCAGTCGTTACCTATACGTTGAATGCCGTTGGGGCAACAACTGCCATGGACACTGCGTTTACTGCAGATATTAACGTCACGGATGGAACGGCTCGCGAAGCAGGGGGTGGTGTCGGTTCTGATGATTATGATGCTACAGATACCACGATGAGTGTAATCACCGTTGGTGATACCGGAACTGTGGCAATCACAGTCAATGATGACAATGTTGTTGAACGCGACGAAACGGTTAATATTGATCTGAATAATTTGGTGATTGGTGGAGCGGTCTTCAATAGCTCTAATCCATACTTTAATGAACTGGTTGTTGCTGAAAGTGCGACTGTTACTATCGAGAATAATGATGCGGCAACCGTTTCGCTGGCTGCAGATCGAGCTGCTGATGAACCGGATTCGGGCACTGATAACCAAGCGTATACCGTAAGTACATCAGCTCCAATCGAAGGCGGCGCTGCTCTGGGAACCCTCTCGGTTTCCCTTTCAGGTACCGCTCAGGAAGCTGGAACCGGTCTTGGTTCGAATGACTATGATGAGAATTCTACCTCGACCACGCTTTCTTCGACATGGGATTCTTTGACCACTCCGACCATTGTGGATGTAGATATCAATGGCGATGCGGTAGTGGAGCTTGACGAAACGATTGTCATGACGCTCGATGCGTTACCAACGGGCTTGACTGACTTCGAACTGGATAATGGAAGTGACGCGATTACCATAAGTGATGGGGTGGCAGTCCATACGATCACGAATGAGGATTCAGCAACCATTACGGTGAATGATATTACCGGTGCTGAAGCTGTATTGGCAGCTGCCAATCAGGTAGTCGCTTTTAAATTGAATGGAGATGTTGACGAAGTTATTACAGGTTCGATCGTTGTTTCCGATGTTACCGCACGAGAGGCCGTTGGGAGTGGTTCGGGTGTCTTCGGCGACGACGATTATGATGTTGTTAGTCTTGATTCAGTAAGTCTGCAATCCGACTCTGACGCTGCCGATGCGGAGTTGTCGATTAATGATGATGCAGATGTCGAAAGACATGAAACGCTGGCAGTGGATCTGACCAGCATTCAAGTCGATGGTGTGGATCTGGCGAGCTCCCCCTATGCTTCATCATTAAGCATCGATACTAGTTCTGTCGTCACAATTCGGAATGATGATTCAGGTGTTATTTCGATTAGTGCAGATCAGTCAGCTGCAGAAGGTGATTCCGGTACAACGACAGTGACCTACTCAGTTTCGGGTACCGCAGCAGTCGAAGCCGCGTCGGGCGGATTTTTTGGGTCGTCTGTGTCTGATGGACCGGCCGTTGGTGGTGCTCGTGATGGCGGCGTCGACATCGGCAGCAATGACTACGATGTCGTCGCAGGTTCAGCTGGGGTTGTAGGGGCAGGCTGGGACGGCTCGGCAACTGACTTGGTCGCTCTGGATATCAATGGTGATGAAGTTGTCGAACAGGATGAAACTATCGCTATCGACTTGACCTCGATGCCAGCTGACTTTGACAGCCTCACGCTCGCCGACGGAACAACGTCAGCATTGACGTTCGGTGATGCGGTGGCGTCCCACACCATTGAAAATGATGATAGTGGTGCTTTTACTGTATCCGCCGCCACTGATGGTGCGGAAGATACCGGGATATTCTCTGTCACCCTGAACCTCGATACACAGGTGGAGCTCTATGGTCAAGGGGACCTGCTTGTGTCGTGGGATAATACCACAAACGGTGCAAAGACTGCGGATCATCAAGCAGGAGCTTATGCCGGTACCTCTGATTATGTTGCAGGAGGGCCTGATTTGGCATTTGACGGTGTATCTCTCAACCAAACGCAGGTTGCCACAACGACAGTCAATTCAGACACCATTGTAGAACTTGACGAGACTTTTAATGTAACTTTTGGTGAATCTGATCTGCTCGGTTACGGGGCAGGTGGAACGGGAGCATTGTCTGTCACCACGGATGTGACTCAACTGACGATAGATAACGATGATATCGCGACAATGACACACTCAAATACGTCGGGGACTGTGGCTGAAGGAGCCTCGACGACCTTTGAGATTACTTTGAGTAACCATGTGCAAACAGCAACATTCCTCGATGGTTCCGCGGACAATACGCCTCAAATTGTGACGAATTACAATTCGGGTGAAGGTGTTGCTGGCGATCTCGCTGCCGGTCAGCAATTGGCGAATATCGATGATGGTCCAGCAGCATTTGTTGGTGACAATGACTTTGAAGCGGTGACGTCGACTTGGTCGTATACTGGGGGGGATAGCCTGACTCATACATTCGAAGTCGATCATAATCAGGATGCAGTTGTCGAACTGGAAGAAGTCTACCGCACAAACTATACGGAAAACGACTTCCTTACCTATGGGGCGGGGGATCTGAACCGAGTGCAGTTGAATCTTGACCCGACGATTGGCACGATCGGGCAGGAAGACACGGCCACGTTTGACATTGTCCTTTCTGCGGGGCAGGGGACGATTGTGGAAGGAACTGATGATGATCCAACCACACGCCAAAGTGCAGGGCCTTATGCTATCGTGCTAGATGGTGATGTGCAGGATTACGCTGGCAATGGATTCGAAGTGCGGTTCGCAACTGCCGATGGCACGGCCGTTGAGGGTTCAGCGGTTGGCAATGGTGATGATGACTATGATGCGGTGAATACCGTCGTTGCCTTTGCGGGGAACGATGGATTAGCAGTTCCGGCAGGCGAAACGCAGAATTCTCCAGTCGTAGATGTTCGTATGGACGAAGTTGTCGAGCTAGATGAGACCTTTACGATCAATCTGACAGAAGAAGACTTCGGACCGTATGGTGCGTCCGGTAC
>PBCP01000064.1 GCA_002717145.1 Planctomycetaceae bacterium
CATTGAGTTGCCGGGAGGACTGAATTTTTTCGAGGATTGCAGAGCTTTCGTCGGCAACCTCATGGATGTTCGGTTTTGGAGCTTCGAGTTCGTTAAAGTGGATCATGGTGTCTGTCGATGTGGGGATATCATAAAAAAACCGCAGAGGCCGAAAACCTCTGCGGTTAGTTATACCTTGGTTAGGCGATATCTTGAAATTACATATTTCCGAAAAGTGAACAGAGATCTGCTGTTCGGTTGGAGTAACCCCATTCGTTGTCATACCAGCTAACAACTTTCGCCATTGTACCTTCGCCACCAAGCACCTGAGTAAAATCCCGAGCCAAGATTGAGCTATGAGGATCGCCAATAATATCAGTTGATACTAATGGATCAACGGCATATTTCAGAATACCCTGTAGAGGGCCTTCTGCTGCTGCCTGCATTGCTGCATTGATTTCTTCAGCGGTGGTTGCTTTACCAAGATTGACGGTCAGGTCGACAACCGAACCGGTTGGTACGGGCACTCGCATGGCGATACCGGTGAGCTTACCGTTGAGCTCAGGGATGACCAAGCCTACTGCTTTAGCGGCTCCAGTTGATGTAGGGATGATGTTTTGAGCACCAGCCCGGGCACGATACAGGTCGCTGTGAGGCATATCCTGCATACGCTGATCATTGGTGTAAGCATGCACAGTCGTCATCAGGCCACCTTCTAAACCAAAGTTGTCATTCAGAACTTTAGCGATAGGAGCCAAGCAGTTTGTAGTACAGCTTGCATTCGAGATACATTTCATTTCAGGAGTCAATAAGTCCTGATTTACACCCATAACGACGGTCAGATCCGCACCGTCTTTTGCAGGTGCACTTAAAATAACTTTTTTGGCACCAGCATCAATGTGAGAAGAATAACCAGCCTTTCCGTCACCACCTCGCGAGGTAAAGATTCCGGTACTTTCGATGACCACATCAATTCCCAGATCGCCCCAGGGAAGATCCGCTGGATTTCGTTCAGCCAAAGCTCGGATTGCCTTGCCATTCACGATCAGATTGTCATCGTCATATTCGACATCACCATCGTATCGACCGTGAATACTGTCGTACTTAAGAAGCGTACGCAGAGTTTTGTTGTCGGTCAGGTCATTAATTGCAACCACTTCAAATTCGTCACTGCGACGCATAAGGTTGCGGAATGTTAGACGTCCGATACGTCCAAAGCCGTTGATAGCAACACGAATTGCCACGTTATTCTCCTTCAACTCAGATTTAGAGCTTGTATATGGTACTTATGAATCATCAAGGACTCACACTCTCACCGGTAACGAAAACCAGTGTTTTTTCGACGTATTCTGCCTCAAAATGCAAATTATAAACTCGCGTCTTCAAGCTAACAACGGGCTAAAAGATAAGATTGCACAACTCCAAATTCAGTCTGTCATTTCGTCTATCGGTGACGAATTACAAAAATCCAGCCATTGGCCCGCAGATCTCGCAGTAGCCAGGGATGTGAAAGGGGTTTTTGTCGCTGAGGATGCAAACCGACTGTTTTTTCAATCGTTAGTCCTGCTCGGCTTAGCATCTTTTTAATCTCCTGATATCGAAAAACGTGCAGAAACATATTCGGGACACCGCGATAACTAAAATGACGGTCACCACGCTCGACAGTCGAACGATATAAACTCCTAAACCAGTTTCCGAATAGCCATCTAGGTCCACCGGGGTCATAAAGGTTGTACCAATAGTTATGGATATGAAGGATAAAACGACCGCCGGGTTTAAGAATTCGGGCAATATGATTCACACACATTTGCCGGTTTTCGCTACCACTAATCATGCCGAGTGTACTGAAAAGACAGATACAGTGATTGACGGAATTGTCTGCCAGAATCCCTAGTTCCACTAAATTGGCTCTCAGGCAATAGATATCCAGATTCTGCTGTTTTGCTTTTTGCTGCACAATTTCCAGCATGGGCCAGGAGAGATCGATCGCAAGTCCCCGATAGCCAGCCTGGCAAACAGGCTCCAATGCCCGACCTGTTCCACATCCAAGATCGGCCACCAGTTCACCCGGTTGTCCAAACTGCTTCAGCGTGTCCAGTACGATTCCCTGATCCAACTCGAAGAGATGGGTGTATGAGAAGTACTCGTCATAATCCTCGGCAATGAAATCCGACTGAGTATAATCCCACAAACCGTGTGACACGCCTTTGGGTAATTGCCACTGCGGTTTGCTTTTCTGCCGGTTGTACTTTTTGTCCATGGCCATAGGTCATATTCTACCACGTGCCTGCTACGGTATATTGAACAAGCAGCAAGACCGCCAATGCTGCCATAGTAATATCCAACAAAGAAAGAGAACAAATGAAGATTGCTTATCTTGATTGTATGAGCGGCATTTCCGGAGATATGACTCTCGGGGCTTTAGTTGATGCTGGTGTCGATTTAGCAGCAATTCAGGCTGGTATCGACTCGCTTGGATTACCAGACTGCCGATTGGTGGCAACGGAAGTCAAGAAGAAAGGATTTCGGGCAACCAGTGTTACGGTTGAACACGAACCGGAACATGCACATCGTCACCTCCATCACATCACCGATATGATTGATGCAAGTGACGTTTTGACAAACTCTCAGAAAGAGCTTGCGAAACGCATCTTTACCCGGTTAGGCGAAGCTGAAGCAGATGTTCATGGCTCTACTTTACGCAAAGTCCATTTTCACGAAGTTGGGGCCGTTGATTCAATTGCTGACATTGTCGGAAGTGCCATTGGCTGGGATTTGTTAGGAGTGGAACGAATCGAGTGTTCACCGATTCCGACCGGCCATGGATTTGTGAAGATTGCACATGGCCGAGTGAGTATTCCGGCACCGGCTACGGCTGAATTACTTAAGGGAATTCCAATTGCTCCGAGCGACGTTGAATGTGAACTGACAACGCCTACCGGTGCTGCGATTGTGTCGACAATTGTGGATCAATTCGGATATTTGCCTCCGATGAGTATCGAAACGATTGGTTATGGAGCCGGAGATAAAGATTTGGACACACAGGGTAATATTCTCAGGTTGATGGTTGGTGAAGCGGATGAAGCATCCGTGGCGGATCAGATTTGGGTTTTGGAAACCAATCTGGATGATACGCCAGGAGAGATTATTGGACATTGTGCGGAACTTCTCGGGGAAGCCGGCGCTTTGGATGTTTATTCGTCATCGATACAAATGAAGAAAAATCGGCCGGGAGTCAAACTGACCGTGCTTTGTTATGCCACGGATGTGAGGCGACTCGAGAAAATACTCTTTAAACAGACTTCAACAATTGGTGTGCGAAAATGGCTGGCCAGTCGGCATATACTACCGCGACAAGCTCATCATGTCGAAACACCCTGGGGAACGCTGGAAGGGAAATTAGCAACTTTACCGGATGGAGAGCAACGATTTTCACCGGAGTATGAAGCCTGCCGGAGAATTAGTGAGGCACATGAGATTTCGATTCAGGCGGTCTACCGGGAAGCCATAGTCGCTTACTTAAAATCGCAGGGACAATAGTAATGAATGATCAAACAACCACTGTGGCCGAACTGGCGAAACTGATTGCAGACTTTGTAGATGAACGGGATTGGAATCAATTTCACTCGCCTAAAAATATCAGCATGTCGATGGCCATTGAAGCAGCCGAATTGATGGAGCATTTTCAATGGATTTCTATGGAGGAATCTCGTGAAGCGACAGAAGATATAGAGCAACTTACTGCAATCGGTGAAGAACTTGCAGATGTTATGTGCTATGCATTGGCATTGGCAAATCAATTAGGAATTGATGTGTCTGACACGATTGACCGTAAGATGCGGAAAAACAGAATTAAGTATCCTGTGCAAGACTTTCAGGGACGCTATGGACACAAGCATCGGCGGGATTCGACGTAACTTTAGAGGGCTGATCGCCATCCCTAATCGCCTTGGCCACGATATCCATGGTCTTTTCGGTCATTGGTTTATACAGAGGCAGAAAGACGGAGTTCTCCAGAATCTTTTTAGCATTTTCCGGGTATGGACAGTCGTGTCCTGTGGGTGGTTTTACCACGACCATACTTCCCCGGTGATCAGCATCTACTCCAACGGCTTGTAAGCTACGAATAACACTTGGGACGTCATTAACCAATACTGGATAGACCCAATAGTGATTCGATGGAGCCCTGCTGCCAGGCGTTTGGTGGCCAGATTTCTCTTGCAGGCTCGCCTGTAGGTAGTTCCCTAATTCGCGTTGGATCTCCAACGACTTACCGTTAAAGCGACGTAGCTTTCTCGCGAGTAAGACCACGAGCGGAGAACTTGGGCGGCGACGAATTAGCGTAAAGAAGTTACTGCCGGAAAATCCTCGCGTGCTCTTCTTGAGAAGTTCGTTATAGTCTTTTCCCAAAACATTCATGATCCCGACAAAGGTTGCAAAAGTCGGTTTATAGGAGATGAATTTCAGGAAGCTGTATTTCAGCAATCTTCGAAAAAAGAAGCTTCGGGATCGTTTGGGATAATGACTTTCTAATTCCGTTAACTGAACAACCAGTTCTTTCTGAGCAACAGAAAAGACTGCACCTCCTAACGCAGTAGCGGTTTTGATCGGGCCGAAACTATACATCGACACATCAGCAATATCCTGTCGCCCTTCAGGCATGCCGTCAAATTGTTGAGCGCAATCTTCGAGAAGCAGAATCTGGTGTTTCTGGGTTACTTCCGCGATCGGCTTTAGATCGATCCTTGTCCCAAAAAGATGAGCCACAAGCACGAGTTTAGTTTTGTCGGTGATGAGTGCTTCAATCTGTTCGGTAGTAGGTGCCAGAGTCTCCGTTTCTAGGTCAACAGGGACGGCAACCAGTCCATGCTCTTCAATAATGGTGAGCATGCCTTCGATGGTTAGGGCACTGACGATGATTTCGCTTCCCGCCGGAAGGGCGAGTGCCTTCAGTAACAGGTCGAATCCGGTCCGAACGCTTAAACAAGGAAACGGATGACGCGAATCTTTCCAGGTTTGGCTGACATAGGATGGCAAGACGCTTACCCACTGCGTGCATTGGAGTAGGCCATAACCGACATCCACCCAGCTTAAATCAAACCGTTTGCGTGCCCACATGGTGTCTACTCGTACCGCCGTTTAACGAATGCTCATTCTTTATCTGGAAACAGAGGCTTTCATTGTATCGAATGCCGACTTAATATCGCCATAATTCGAAAGCGGTTTCTGACAGGAAAAGTTCTGGCACAGATAAACCGTTGTTTGATTATCGACAAGCGGGCGATTGTCAATTTGCTGCCTGAGGGCAACTGCCGTGGCTGACGGATTACCCGAGTTGATAAAAGCGATTGTGCGGCGGGGGATAAATCCTTCAAAGAGATACTGACGCAATTTTTCCTCCTCCTCAGTTTGCGTGGCAGCAATTACTATTTCCTGCGTGTCATTGAGTAGCAGGTCTAATGCCAGCATCATTTGTCCACAACCATTTGGAGCTCGTTGCATGACGGCGGCAGCATTGCAAATGGTTTGCTGAGCAAGGTCAAGCCAACTTGTGTTATGACAAAGTTTTCCTAGACGAACCAGAACGTAGGCCATCATTGAATTACCACTGGGTACACTGGAGTCAAAACTATCTTTGTTACGAGTAATCAACTGCTCATGGTCGTCCGAGGTGAAAAAGAAGCCTCCATCCTGTTTGTCATGGAAATGGGTTAAAACCGTTTCTGTTAAAGTAACGGCATCGTCCAGCCAACGTCCATTTCCCGTGCATTCGTAGAGTGTCGTCAGTGCATTGGCCAGATAGCTGTAATCATCCAAATAAGCATTTAGTTTCGCTTTTCCATGACGCCAACTGTGAAGTAATCTCCATTGTCCGGATGATGACGTGGTCACCATATGCTCAAGGAGGAAACATGCTGCTCGTGTGGCTGCTTCTAGATATTTTGGTTCTTTAAGAATCACACCGGCCTGTGCCATGGATTGAATCATTAAAGCATTCCAGCTTACTAGTACTTTGTCATCCAGTCCGGGACGAATCCGCAAGGCACGCTGTTCAAATAACTGTTGTCGGGCTTGCGAAAAATCCTGCGACTCAAGAGCTTGTGGGAGGTTCGGAATATTATGCCCTTCAAAATTACCTCGTTCAGTGATGTCGTACGCATCACAAAATGCTTCGCCTTGCTCGTTTCCAAGAACCTCTAACACCTCCTGTCTGGACCAGACATAGAACTTTCCCTCTTCCCCTTCACTATCCGCATCTTCGGTACTGAAAAAGCAGCCGTGCTCTTCGTCAGTCATTGTATGCAGAATGTAATCGCAGGTTTGGCGTACAGTCTGTTCGTAAAGTTTACTACCGGTAGCTTGATATGCATGCAAATAGATATCCACCAGTTGTGCGTTGTCGTATAACATTTTCTCGAAATGAGGTACAAGCCAACGGGCATCGACACTGTAGCGAGCAAATCCACCTCCGATGTGGTCGTAGATTCCACCGAGTGCCATTTTGTCCAGATTGAGTTTCACCATATCAAGTAAGGTTTGATTGCCGGTTCGGCTCCAACTTCGTAGAAGTAGTTCCAGATTCATGGCGTTGGGAAATTTAGGAGCTGTTCCGAATCCTCCATGTTGGAAATCATAACTATTTTCGAGTGCAACCAGAGCCGCGTCGATATAGTCATTGGACAGTGATTCTTCGTTTTTCAACTCACTCAGACCGACTCGTTGAAGTTTTTCAGTGAGTTCATCTGCATACGCCAACGCTTGGTCATTTCGATTAGTCCATGCGCGGTCGACTCCTTCAATAATTTGAGAGAAACCGGGCATTTGTCCACGTTGTTTGGGAGGCCAGTAGGTGCCGCCAAAGAATGGCTTTAATTCAGGAGTTAGGAAAACGCTCATCGGCCATCCACCATGACCAGTTAGGATCTGGACAGCGTTCATATAGATTTGATCCAGATCGGGTCGTTCTTCGCGGTCAACTTTGATATTGATGAACTTTTCATTCAATAATCTGGCAATGTCCTCGTCTTCAAAACTTTCGTGTTCCATGACATGACACCAATGACAGGCCGAGTAACCAATCGACAAAAAGATTGGCTTGTTTTCATCTCGGGCACGCTGCAATGCCTCTTCACCCCAGGGATACCAGTCGACCGGATTGTGTTGATGTTGAAGAAGGTACGGACTGGATTGGCCGGCCAGTTTGTTTGGCATATCAAAGTCGCTCGTTATTGATAAGAGTGTTCTGAATCAGGGAACTTGCCGGACTGAACTTCGTCTCGATAGCGTGTGGCAGCATCGGCAATCGTTTTGTGTAGGTCAGCGTATTTTTTGACGAACCGAGGCGGCTCAGGAGTTAAACCAAGCATGTCGGGTAGCACCAAAACCTGACCATCACACTGATTTCCAGCACCTATTCCAATCGTCGGAATATCCAAAGCCTGAGTGATCTTATCGGCTAGGTCAGCTGGAACACATTCCAGTACCACCGAGAATGCTCCAGCTTGCTGAACCGCTAAGGCATCACTCAAAAGCGCTTCTTCATCGCGTTGCACTTTGTATCCGCCCATCGTATGGACACTTTGCGGGCGAAGGCCGATATGTCCCATCACAGGAATGCCGGCAGAGACCAGAGCAGCAATGGTGCCGGCTTGATCCGCGCCTCCCTCAAGCTTGACGGCCTGGCATCGCGTCTCTTTAAGAATGCGTCCTGCCGATGAGATAGCTGACTGATCACCGACCAGATGAGTTGGAAACGGGAGGTCAACAATCACCAGTGCATGATTAACCGCACGTCCGACAATTTCCGCATGATAAATAATGTCGTCGAGTGTGACTGGTAATGTTGTGTCGTGGCCTTGAAAGACCATGCCCACGGTGTCACCGACAAGGATAGCTTCAATGCCCGATTCATCCAGGATTTTGGCAGTGATGTAGTCGTAGGCCGTCAACATCGAAATGCGATGGTTTTGTTGTTTGAAGCCTACGAATTCTGGTACTGTAATCTGTCTTTTAACACCGTTCATGGAGATTCCTGATGAATTCCTTGCAGTGGGGTTTATAATTAGAGAAGTAGTTGAGAGCCCAATCGTTGCGTTCAACTTTCCTTATTGTAGTGCGGATAGGAGTCTCCTGAGAAGCACTAACTATCGGCCGAATCCCTCAATTTGATTTAGTTTCCTGAAAGTGTAACCCATGCTACGAAAATTACTCGCATTGTCGATGTTGTTTACTTGCAGTGCAGGTCTGCAGGCTCAACAGCAACAGATTCCTAAGGAGACACTGCGTACCACTGGAAAGATCATTGGGTTATTCAATGCCGGTTACTATGTAGAACTTGATTCAGGACAAAAATGGACAATTTTTCTCCCGGACAATTCCCAGTATGTCGAGGTATTAGGGCAAGCTGAGCCGCGCTGGTTACAACGCGGTGCCTATATCAGTTTTGCAGGAACCTTTAATTCAAAGGGTGAGGCGCAAACTGCGATCAAAGATATGCAGGTATTTCAGCCCAATAAAGACACAAAGCTCGGCGTGCAACTGGATGGAATCGCGGGTGCAAATAAAGGATTGTTCGGAGGGCAAAATACGGAGCCGGCACAGCAAACCGCCAAGTATTTAGTATCCGGTCGTTTGGTGAATATAAAGGATTCCAAAATGACCGTGTCGGGCCCGGGCTTTCAAACAACGGTTCCTATCTCAGATACGATGACCATTCGAGTCAAAATGAACAACCCTGCTTTGGCTCGCGTTGGGGACAAAGTAGAACTCAATGCGTGGTACTACAAACCCCGAGCCCAGTTAATGCAGGCCAAAGCAACCTCCCTGAAGGTTACTGCTGCCGTACCTTTTGGCTATATCGAACCTAAACCTGACGCCAAAAAGGAAGATGGTGATAAGGAAAAAGAGGAAGAAAAGAAAGACGACCAGTAAGGCCGTTCGCATCTGTCTGCTTAGCGCATCAAAAAGTCAGCTATCCAAGATGTGGTGTAAACGGGTACTAGAACACCAGGGATCTCGAACAGCTGACAGATAATAAACCATCCGGTTGTAATGAAGTTTCGCGGCAGACATCAGAATTATCAGATTAGTAGACATGGATATTCAAAACATCAGGGATGTGCCGTCTTTTACCACCAAAGATGGATCCGAAATCAGGGAATTGCTGGCTCATCGAAACTCAGTGATTCAAAATCAAAGTCTGGCTGAAGCTCGCGTCGGTCCGGGATTGTCAACACAACCTCATTACCATCCACTGACCGAAGAGATTTATTACATTCTTGAAGGGACAGGCGAGATGACGATTGGTGACGAAATGCAGGTCGTCGCCCCCGGGGATGCGATTGCGATTGCGCCCGGAAAGATCCATACAATTCGTAATCATGGCGACCAAGCTCTGCGGTTTCTTTGCTGCTGTGCACCTTGTTATGAACATCACGATACCGTGTTGATTGACGAAAACGGTAACGAGATTCCATCGTAACCGGCAAGGTTTGCCCAGCTTTCCCATCTTCGCTGTTGAGGCAGTATTTTCTGCCTTCTTAATTGAAATCGGGTTTTACTCGTTAGTCCGTATATACCGATTTTACTAGTTGTAGAGGTGTGTTTTGTACTTCCGGTATGTGTTTGTGCAGAGAATCCGGCAGACACAAGGAGCTTCATTACGCACCGGCTGACATTGTCGGATCGAATAGAAAGTAGAGCAAAGATCGTGGCCACAAAGCAATCCAGTTCACCGTTATTAATGGTTTTCTGTCTTCTTCTGTTTGGGTTATCCATCGGAGCCTTTGACAGATTTGCACCTTCCGAGACCACAGATTCGGACTCGGGTGTGATCATCAGTGCCAACACCTATGAACCGATCGTCGTACCGGTGAACAGCAATACCGCGACGGTTGTCGATATTCGGCGGATCCTACAGGAACATTCCATTGCTAGTGCAGAACCAACCGAATTGGAAGAAGTAGCGGTAGCTGAGGCGATGACGATTCCGACTCTTGGAGATTCAGCGGAGCAATTGGCTGAGCAAGCGGGAGTTGAATCTGTTGTGATGGCTCCGAATCAGCTGGTTACCGAAGACATTGAAAAGATCTTAATAGATTCGTTGCTTGAACTTAATCCGATGCCGGCTGAGTCATCTCAGGAAGTAGCACTTCTGGAGACGAATACCGCCACGTCATTTTTAGAGGAAGATGCTCCTGCCCCTAGGCCATTGGAAGCACGACCATTTACCGTTCCGCGAATTGCAGCCATTAATGATATGACACAGCCTGCCGCGAGCGGCTCCAGCGACCTGTCTGAAACGATGAACCTATCTGGTGTGCAGTCAGTTACACGGGCTGAAACTCAGGAAGACTCAGTAACGGATAGGGCAACGCTAAAGATCATTGAACAGGCTGACGGCACGGCAGTTGATCTGCAGCCCGAATTCTGGCCTCAGAGCCCGCAGTTGCAACGTCAGCTAAAGCAGTTGGCATCGATTGCAGTTCTCTCAAACTGGTCCAACGATTTAATAAAATCGTTGGACAAGCTGCATGCGATTCGTGGGCCCGGAACGGTGGAATCAGTCCAGGCATTAGCTGAACTAAGAACATTACATGAGCATGGAAGCAATTTGGTTGCCAAAATTCCGTCAGGTGAGCCGGTGGAGGTGATGCAAAAGACGCTGGCTGGCCTGGATACTCGCCTGGCGATCTGGCATTCCGTTCAAACAATTGTTTCCAATCAGCAAGTTTCTGTTGAAACATCAGATTCATCCCGGGAACAGGTAGCCGCAGCGATCGAAGGTATTGAAGAGCGATTGGTGGGCTCGGATGAAGCTGAAAACTGGAGTGTTTATCTGAACTTGAATGAACTAAAGAAGTTCGTGACCAGCGAGGAAGGTGTGGATGTCGCCGCACGCGGTAAGGAAGCTCAGCGGGTGTTACTGCGTATGCATGCACGGTCACTTACCTCGGAACAAAAAACGCTGCTGCAAGAAGAAGCCTTTACTAGTTTGGAATTTGGTTTGCGGCAGTGGTGTGTTGAGCCAGTGGACTATCCACGACTCATGCGCGATATCGAATTATTTGAAAGCAGTCGTTACAACTACCGCGCGGTTCCTGTAGCCAACACATTTCAGGTTATTCGCTGGTCACTCGATGAAAACGTTGCCGGTTTGGGGTCGATGTTGGAAGAGCGATACAGAGGAGGCAATATCCGCATCCGAATTTCCGAAGGATTTATCAATCGGCTGATTCCAGCAGAGACGCAGGTTTCTACTCCGATTGAAGACAAGGTGCTCGGAGCGTTAGTCGAAGGGACTAGCGATACGACGTCCCGGTTAAAGATTCAGCTTCTGGAAGATGATGGTCGCTGGGTGATTGGTTTAGACGCTAAGGGAGAAATCGAATCTCACACGACGTCGACCAAAGGAGCTGCTGTTTTTGAGAATGAGGCTTCGGCTTCATTTCAGGCTAGTAAACAAATCATGATTTCACCAAGCGGAATAGAATTTGGTGAAACGCTGGCGGATGTGCAGAGTGAAAGTAAGCTTGTGAATTTCGAGACGGATTATGACAATTCGCTGCTTGGTGGTATCGCCCGCAATATGGCTAGGAACCAATATAAACAAAAAGAAAAGTCGGCTGCCAAAGCCATGGATTTACGCATTCGTCAACAGGCAACCGACACGCTTGACGATAAGGTCACCGGGCAATTGAGCAAAATCGAACAGACTTAAAATTCGCGTTGGCTGGAACCTATGCAGGACCTTAATCTTCGGCCGGTTGCGACGAATTTGCACACCACCGAGGACAAATTGGCGATTGATTATCGACTTGCTGGTATTCATCAGTTGGCTGCCCATGGTTTCCGCCCTGAAATTCCCACAGAGACATTGGTTGGTATTCAGATTCATGAGTCAGCGATGAATAATCTGCTGCATAACCTGGATCTTGATGGAAAGTCAGGAAAGCTTGTTGATGTGATGAAGCGAATAGCGAGTCAGTTAGGCATGGAAAGTTTTAATGTTCCGGTTGATGTACCGGAAACGGTTATGGTGCGGTTTATGGAACGTGAATCCGTACGATTGCGATTTTATAAAGGTAAGATTCAACTGATGATTCAAATGAGGCAGTTACAGAATAAGCGTGTTGGCTGGAGGAATTTTGCGATCCTGGCAGAATATGCTCCTTCTTCGGATGCTATCAGTGGCACACTACAGCGTCAGGGAATCATTCAGATTCTTGGCAATGGCCTACGGCTGGGCGATCGAATTGCATTACAGACGATCTTTAACAAGGTTTTGCCGTCGACTCAGACCTTAACGTTGCTGGGAGAGAATATTGTTGAGCACCCCAATATGGAAACAGCTGGTATTAAGGTTTTTGAAATCAATCAGGGGTGGTTAACCTTTGCGGTCGCTGATAGTCAGTCTGCTGTGGCAACGGCTGATGATTCGACAGACCGTTAAATTGGCTTCTACCTTCTGATAGGTACTCTGGTGTTTGTAGTAATCGCTGGGGAGACGAATGGAAGCGGGACGTTATAATATCAGGTATGCAAAAGAATGTGCTTCATACGTCCCACGAAAGATCGTTTGAGACGAACCGATTCGTCTATCCGGTTCTCAGCCGGCGTAGTCAGGGTGTGTCGATTGGCGTCAATCTGAATCCGGACAAAATCTGCAACTTTGACTGCGTCTACTGTCAGGTAGATCGAACAACAACCAGCGAAACGCAGTTTGTAGAAATGGCTCAATTGGTGATTGAGTTAGATCAGATGCTGGAGATGGTGACGACTGGGGCATTGTTTGAAACCAGACATTTCGCACAGGTTCCGACGCACCTTCAACGGCTTAATGACATCGCCTTTTCTGGCGATGGTGAACCAACCACTTACCGCAACTTCGATGAAATCATTGATTCTTGCGCTGCGTTGAAACGGAAGCATCAGCTGGACACCGTAAAAATGGTTCTGATTACCAACGCCAGTATGTTTCACCGAGAGCATGTAAAGCGTGGGTTAGAGATGATGGATGCCAATCAAGGTGAGATCTGGGCAAAACTGGATGCCGGAACTCAGCAGTACTACCAAATGATCGAACGAACCAGTATTCCATTTCAGCAAGTGTTGGATAACATTGAGCAGGCCGCTCGATTGCGGCCGATCGTGATTCAATCTCTATTTATGCGAATCAATAATGAGGGTCCTGACGATCGGGAATTGGAGATGTTTTGTGAGCGGTTGGCTCATGTGACACGGCAAGGTGGTGAAATTTCACTCGTCCAGATTTACACGGTCGCCCGAAAACCGACTGAATCTTTTGTCACCCCGTTGGCAGATGTTGAAGTAGATCGTATCGTTGAACTTGTTAACTCTAAAACCGGCCTGCAGACGGTGGGATATTATGGATATTCAAGCTGAAAATGACCAGAAAAAGCAAATCTCTCCGAAAGAGATGGCTGAACGTCGCAAGGTTACCAAGTGGCTGGTTATTGCAGTCGCTGTCTGGGGCTTGATTCTTGCTGTCGGCTCATTTTTGGCATGGGATCGTGCTGAATTGGCGGCGGAACATCAAGGTGTTAGTGATCAAATAGATATGAGTACCAGATTATTCAAATTCATCATCCCACTGTCTGCCGTTGGGCTGTTTGTGGGCGGGTGGGTGCTCGCTCTAAGAAAAAAAGATTCGTGACTTGAGTGAGCGACACAGAAGGTTTCCGTTATCGTTTAGGGCACAGTCTTATTTCAAGTTTTGCAGAAGCATCAGGACGGCAGGGGGGTAGTTGCGAACATCCCATCGGTCAGTATCAGGCAGTGCTTCTTCAGAAAACCGGGAATCACTTTCCACGATGACGTGGCTGCCCTTCGGTGCCCGCTCCATCATCGTCTCAATCATCTGCAGCATTTCTTCCTGCCTATCCACAAAAAAGTCATACGGTGGGCAAAAGAACATCGTCCACGGTATACCCTCGGGTGGTTGGAATTGAGTGGGCATGCGGTGTTCGAGCCAATGGAATGCATCACCAGAAACCACCTCGACTTCCGAATCCAGCCCCAAAGTCTGGATGTTGTCACGAATGATTCTTGCTGTGGGAAAATGCTTTTCAATCAATGTGGCTCCTACCGATCCACGACTGACTGATTCAAGCCCCACAGCACCTGTACCGGCGAACAAGTCGATCGTGTACGTGCCTTTGACCCAGGGTCCCACTAGATTGAACATCGCTTCACGTACTCGGTTTTTCATAGGCCGGGTACGCTGCTCTCCACTGTATTGAATTTGTCGCCCACCGTATTTTCCTCCAATGATGCGCAGTTTTGTTTGCGCAGGAGAATCTTTTGAGAGGCGTTGTTGGTTCGAATTCCTGCTGCGACGGTTCATGCCCTTCAGCCTAGCGACTGGAAAAGGGAATTGGTAGTGATCCAATTGACGTTTCCTTTCGTATGATATTCCAACCGTAACAGTCGTAACGCTTGTATGGGCAATTCTCGTATTTGTTCGTATAACAACAGAAGGTGTGGTCGTTGTTCAGGAATTCGAGGTGGTAGGCTTATGAGATACAACTCTTGTTTACCCGTGTCTCAATCCAATATTCAGGTTTTGTGATGAAGAATCGTATAGTCACCAGTTGTGTTTTATTTTTGCTGGCTTTGGGTGCAGTGAATGTGTTGGCCAGTACGGTGCAACAGCAGGAAGGCGAATCCTCTGGGGCATCAGGTGAGAGTTATCCGGCTCGTAAAGCTTATGATGCTAAACTTGCTCAATGGAAGCAGATGCTGAAGGATTTGCAAACGCTGCGTGCTGAATTTGATACAGCCAAACCGTCCCAAATCCCCGCGATCCGTAAGCAGTGGGACGAAATTGTGTCTCAAGGTGATGTGCTGTTTCCTGAACTTCGTAACGCCGCCCTGGCAGCATTTGTCGAAGATCCCCAGACTCGAGATCGTGCTTTGGTGAGGATGCTGATTGAACTCGCTGGCGAGGCATTGCTGGCCGATGATTATGAAACCTGTGAACACATCAGCGTTACCATGCTTGAGGCAGGTAGCAATGAACGCAAATTACACGACATGATTGGTATCTCCAGTTTTGCTAATCACAAATTCTCAGAAGCCGAGTCCGCCTTCAAGCGGGCTGAGCAAGTTGGCGAAATTTCGCAAATGGGTCGTAATTACTACGGCGAAGTAAAAAACGGGTATATCGAATTTTGGAAGAAGGAAGCCGCGATACGTAAAGCAGAGGCTGAGGCGGACGATTTGCCGCGTGTCAAGTTAACTACCAGCAAGGGGGACATTATCATCGAGTTGTTTGAGAATGAAGCTCCCGAGACGGTAGGGAATTTCATCAACTTGGTGGAGCAGGGATATTACGATGGCCTGAAATTTCATCGTGTCCTGCAAAATTTCATGGCTCAAACCGGTTGCCCTAAAGGCGATGGAACGGGAGGACCAGGTTATCGAATTTATTGCGAGTGTTTGACTCGCAATGACCACCGTAAGTTTTTTACAGGTTCGTTAGGAATGGCTCATGGCGGTCCGAATACCGGAGGTTCTCAGTTTTTTATTACCTTCCGGCCAACCGCAAACCTGAACGGTAAACACACATGTTTTGGTCGGGTTATTCAAGGATTGGAAATCGCTCGGGAGATTGCTAAGATCAATCCCGAAAAGCCCGATGCCAAGCTACAGCCCGACAAAGTGATTACAGCAGAAGTGTTGCGTAAACGGGATCATGACTACGTGCCACGACGGGTCACTAACTAACATTACCCACGCTTGACATTACGCCAGTTACTGATAACTTGAGAACTAATTCACCAATGCATCCGTAGCTCAACTGGATAGAGCATCGGTCTTCGGAACCGAGGGTTGGGGGTTCGAATCCCTCCGGATGTACTCCACTAGAAGCTCTTCAGGATCAACATTGATCTGGAAGAGCTTTTTTAGTGCTTCATCAAGGGTTTCTCCAGAGCTTTTTGGAACGCCCTTTAATAACGTTCTTCATAAGTTGCTAAAGAGTGGAATAAAGGCTACGCTATCAACGCTGTAAAAACCATTGAAATAATCCAGAAAGACGATGCTGAGTAATCAAACTAAGAGATACTACAAACCGCTAGTACTTTTATCCATCGTCGCTGTTCTTTCCTGCATAGGGCTAGTGAACATTCGCTATATCGCAACGCCGCGGTTAGTGATCAAATTTGACGGTGAACCCGCAAGCAACGTGACACTGATCATGCCCGTCAGTGGCGATGGCCTGTACCGACTGGACGAGCAGGGAAGCATCACAGCCCGAGAGTTGGGCTGGAACGAATCATGTATCTTGGTTCCTAGGCCCGACGGCGGTGGTGTTGCGATGTGTTTTCCGAAGCATGGAACAAAAGAGGTCGATTTCCAAGGTCGTGTGACGATCACCAGAATCGTGAAGTATTTCGGCTTGGTATCAGAGCAGTTTGAGGAGTTTTCTCTAACCGATGCCGACATCGCAGACATCGAAAGTGGTCGCAAGGTATTAGCCGATATTAGGGAGGGTATACGGCGATCCGAAATCCGAGAGTGAAAGTGATTTTCGACATTCATCTGTTATAGGCTGTTGCTTTCACCCTCTCTTCTCCCCGCTGAGACCTTTGTTGATCCTTTCGATGCAGAAGAAACCAATAACGCAATTTGGACAAGCGACATCTCCAACTAGTGAGAAACCTCGCAGTTCATAATCCAGAAAATCGTCCATCACCAAACTAAAACCTCTGTCAAAACGGCTTGCTATGAACCGGCTATGAACTGGCAGAAGAATAGTGTTATTTCCCCTTGTTCTATGCCTTCGGCGGACATAATCCGGATGTACTCCACTAAAGGCTCCTGCGAACCTTCATCGGCTTGCGGGAGATTTTCTAGTTTGATTCTCACGATAGGTAACATTGCAGTCATCGCACTGCATTCTTTGGACTCCCATCTTTAAAATGGTTTATGATCTAGAAAACAGGTCGCCACAGTTTACGTGTCAATACATGTGTCTGGTAGATTGGGATACGGCACCGTTAAAGAAAGGCCAGATTACNATGAAACAATCGCAATATCTGTTGAGCTTCACTTTGTTTGTGGTTTCGCTTTTCGTCAGTTCCATGACCGTCGGTGATTGTGCCGCTGGTGAAACGGTACGAGTTCTTTGTTACAACATCCATTACGGTCAGGGAACAGATGGAGTCTATGATGTTGAACGCCTCGCGAAAGTGATAAACCAGTCACGACCGGATTTTGTTGCTTTGCAGGAAGTTGATGTCGGAGTCAAGCGTTCAGGCCGCGTGCATCAAGCCNGGAGGCTTGCCGAACTCACCGGCATGGCCGTGCGTTTTGGGCCAACGCAGCACTATCAGGGGGGGCTCTACGGCAACGCGGTGCTCACTCGTCACAAGATCCTCGATGTTTTGATTCAACCTTTGCCTTATACCGAGAGTACTCCCGCTAAAACGACTTATCCGCGTGGTGCGATTGCTGTAACCGTTAGTACAGCGAGTAACCAACGCTTGCGTTTTATCAGTACTCATTTCCAGCACAATGTACCCGAAGATCGCATTGCTCAAGCCAAGGCAATCAACCGACTATTTGTTAACGACAAAGATAT
Source organism: Planctomycetaceae bacterium (assembly GCA_002717145.1). Taxonomy (GTDB): domain Bacteria; phylum Planctomycetota; class Planctomycetia; order Pirellulales; family Pirellulaceae; genus UBA721. The sequence continues at coordinate 17,585 of PBCP01000064.1, forward strand.
GACGCCGACAATTTTAGCGGGTGATATGAATGCGAGGCCTTCAGAAGACCCGATCAGGATTTTATTGTCAAAGTGGGAATGCGCTATCGAAGACACGCCACAGCCAACGGCCCCATCAACGAATCCCAAGTCGCGAATTGACTATATTTTCTTTCGACCAGCTAATCGTATTCAAATACTAAGTACTAGGGTGATTGGTGAATCTGTGGCGTCTGACCATCTCCCTGTTTTTGCTGAACTTCAAATTTTGAGTTCCCGACAACCCTAGCGGCCCAAAGTAGATTTGTGAGTGCCAATAGGAAAGATCTATTTAATCTAAGGCAATAGAATTACCATGCTTCCTTTCGAGCCGAAGGTCCCATTAGCCCATCCTGTGGTTTTTTGGGTGTTACTGACATACTTCGTAGTTGCTGGAGAAGATTGTTCCGATGCGCTAGTGCAAGCAGAGCAACCTCAGGCGCCATCGTTTGAGCTTATTGAAGAGATTGTCAAGCAAGGGATTAAAGACGGGAAGATGCCCGGTGCTGTGGTGGTTATCGCGGACCATGACAACGTGCTTTATCGCCGAGCCTTTGGGAACCGACAGATTGAGCCTGTAGCCGAGCCCATGACTCTAGATACGGTGTTCGATCTTGCATCGCTAACTAAGCCAATTGCCACGACGACATCGATTATGAAACTCATAGATGAAGGTAAGCTTTCCCCGCGGGCGAAAGTTTCGGAATACCTGCCGGCATTTGGGAAACACGGGAAAGATTTGATTACGGTTGAGGATCTCCTGTTACACGTTGGTGGCTTAATTCCGGACAACTCTCTGAATGACTACCATGACGGGGTTGAGATGTCCTGGGAGAATATATGTGAACTGAAGCTTGTTACTGAGCGGGGAACCAGATTTACTTACACCGATGTTGGTTTTATTGTTCTGGGTAAGCTTGTTGAGAAAATAAGTGGGCAAACACTAGATACGTTTTCACAAGCCAATGTATTCCAACCTCTGGGGATGAATGAGACAACATTTAATCCAATAGCGGAGCTACGAAAACGAGCTGCTCCAACAGAACAACGTGATGGGAAATGGATTAAGGGTGAAGTTCATGATCCACGGGCTCACCTTTTACGCGGGGTAGCAGGACACGCTGGCCTGTTTTCAACTGCAGATGACCTGACTCGATATGGTCAGCAAATGCTGGGGCTTGCCATAGGCAACCGGCTTATCCCCTTTTCCCAGTCAACCTTTAAACTGATGACTCGCCCCCGCAATGTAGAGCGTGACTCAAAAGTCATTGGTACTAGAACTTATGGCTGGGATCATCGCTCTCCCTATTCTAGTAATCGCGGTGATCAATTCTCTGATTCCGCCTTCGGACACGGGGGGTTCACAGGGACTGTTATGTGGATTGATCCTGAAATAGACCGGGTATTTATTTTCCTCAGTAATCGTTTGCATCCCGATGGCAACGGCAGTGTGAATCGGCTTGCCGGTGAGATAGCGTCGATCATTGGGGCTACTGCTAAGCGTTAAAGACATACGGTAGATGAATACCCTTCATTCATCTAAGGAACTCGCCCAATCCTCATGTTCCTTACGCATTAACAGTGACTTGAAGAATTGGCCCGCGGAAGCGATTTTCTGGTTCTATTAGGGGACATTCTCCCACTTGCCGATGTGAATGAGTCAGTCTAGGATGCATGTTTACCCATTTACAAAAGCTGTAAAGTATTAGTGAATTCAACTATGCGTCACGTCATCTCAGCCTTGGTTCAGAACGTACCCGGAGTGCTTGCACACGTGTCAGGTATGCTGGCGTCCCGAGGCTTCAATATCGACTCACTTGCAGTCGGTGCTACTGAAGACCCTACACTTTCACGAATGACATTTGTGGTTGTGGGAGACAACAGTGTGCTGGAGCAAGTTGCGAAACAGTTAGAGAAGATTGTGACCGTGGTTCAGGTGACTGATATCAGTGCCTATTATCATGTTGAGCGTGATTTAATGCTCATTAAAGTCAAAGCTGAGACAGGTATTCAGCGGTCTGAAATTCGTGAATTGGTTGATATTTTTCGCGGAAAGATAGTGGATGTTGGTCAGTCAGAATTGATGATCGAAATTTCGGGCCGCGAATCGAAACTGGAAGCTTTTATCGAACGAGTTCGCCCCTTTGGAATTTCGGCGTTGTCCCGTACAGGTCGTATTGCTCTGATCCGTAGCGATTCGCTGGAGTCAGGTGAAAACAAAGACTAGTAACTGAGTCCGACTGCAGATTGTGCGTGAACCGCTCGCTAAGGCTCAGAAGAATAAAAACAAGATCCCAAATTATTTGTTTGTGAAAGAAGGTAATCTTCAATGGCAGCCCAGATTTATTATGACAACGATGCTGACCTTTCTCTGTTGAAAGACAAAACCATCGCAATTCTTGGTTATGGTTCGCAGGGACATGCTCAGGCCCAAAACCTGCGTGATAGCGGATGTAACGTGGTTATTGGTCAAAGGCCTGGAAGTGCAAATTATGACCTTGCCGTTAGTCATGGTTTTGAGCCGGTTTCTCTTGCCGAAGCTACCCAGCAGGGAGATTTGGTGAATGTCCTGCTTCCAGATGAAGTTCAGGGTGATATATACCGTGAGCAGATTCGTGATAATCTGAGCGAAGGTAATATCCTGATGTGTTCTCATGGATTTAATATTCACTTCGGTCAGGTGAGTCCTCCTGCTGGAGTAGATGCTTTACTTGTTGCTCCGAAAGGTCCCGGTCACCTTGTTCGTGCGGAATATGAAAAAGGTGGTGGAGTTCCCAGCCTGATTGCTTTAAGCGATGGTGCCAGTGAAGAAACCAAAGCGCTTGGATTAGCTTATGCCAAGGGTATCGGCGGTACACGCGGTGGCGTGATTCAAACTTCATTTGCTGAAGAAACCGAAACGGATTTGTTCGGTGAACAAGTTGTTCTTTGTGGTGGTGTTAGTGAACTCGTAAAGATGGCTTTCGAGACATTGGTGGAAGCTGGCTACCAGCCTGAGATGGCTTACTTCGAATGCCTCCATGAATTGAAGCTGATCGTGGATCTATTCTACGAAGGCGGAATCAGCTACATGCGTTACAGTGTTTCCAATACTGCAGAGTACGGAGACTACATGACCGGTCCTCGTATCATTACAGAAGACACTCGTCAGGTAATGCGACAGGTATTGCGTGAAATTCAGGAAGGCGTTTTTGCGAAAAACTGGATCCTTGAAAATAAAGGTGGGGCAGCGAATTTCAAGAGTCGCCGCCGAATCGATAAAGACCATGAGTTGGAGTTGGTTGGTCGACGCCTCCGTAAGCTAATGACTTGGATTGATGCTAAAGAATATTAATCAAAGCTCATAGTCTGATTGGAAGACGGAGCTTTTCACGGCTCCGTTTTTCATGCGCTGATTTCAAACAGGTCAGGCGAAATGCAGTTGACCTGTTTGAATTTATAGATTCCCAAAATCTATATTCAGGTATACCATTGGAGTTCACTGACCACTCACTGAGAATAATTCATTGAACCAATTTCCCTCTAACTCTGATTCGATCACATTGCGTGTGCTTGACGGTGCAGACCGTGGCCGTGTGTACAACGATCTGGAGCTCCCAATTACCATTGGTCGGGAAGAAGGGAGCCAAATCCAATTAAACGATGAACGAATAAGTCGGTTTCATGCCAAACTACAGCTGGATCACGGCCAGATAGTCTTAACTGATCTGGGAAGTACAAATGGAACGAAAGTTAATGGTGAAGAGGTTCAAATCAGGATCCTGCGATTTGGAGATTTAGTTTCATTGGGGCGCAGTGTTTTACTATTTGGGTCGCGAGAACAGATTGCCGGGCGTTTACAGCAAATCCGAACAGGTGAATCGGGTTCGCACTCCGGAGATCTTACGGATGAGTCATTGGCATCAAATCCCGACCTGGGTTTTGAGTTGGATTTTGATGACGAACGTGAGATTCAGGCGGCTCTTCATATTCTCGATCCACCTGAAATGCCAAGTCGTTTATCACCCGGTCAGGCGGCTCAGATGGCAGAAATCATGGAATTCATTCATGCACGCCTTCGGTCACTTATGAATTCAGCAACCAAAGTAGATGCCGATACGATGGCTTTAAGTTTTCGGAAATGGCAGAGTCTCCTAGATTTACAATCTCGGGTCGCTGAATATATTCGTCGCATCGGAGACCCTCAGGATTGAGTTGGAGGAATGGCATGGGTTCTAATTTTCAAATAGTCACTCTACTCTTTGTGGCTAAAGAATCTTTTATTGTGCACAACGCAAAATTCTGATTTGCCAAACAATTCGGATACGAGGTTGTACCACTCAAAGTGTAATAACGCCGGTAATTTGTCAGTCGCATTAATTGTCCTCGAAAGAATTCTTTTTTAGAATTGGAGTCGACCGGATCGGTTTTATTTCTGACTCAGAATCAAAGGGATAGGATGCCCATGAGTACTCGGCCGTTTACTCATCTTCATTGTCACACACATTACAGCCTGCTCGATGGCGCATCGAGTATTCCAAAGCTTGTTGGACGGGCTAAAGATCACGGGTTTAATTCGCTTGCGATTACCGATCACGGAAACCTGCATGGAGCTCTGCAGTTTTACAAAGAATGTAAAAAGAACGATATCAATCCGATCATCGGCTACGAAGCTTATATTGCGCCGGGAAGTCGGTTTGAAAAGTCTGGCTCCATGCGAGAGTCAAATTATCACCTTACATTACTGGCACAAAACCGCACCGGATTTAAAAACCTGGTCAAGATGGCGTCCCATGCATATCTCGAAGGATTTTATTACAAACCCAGAATTGATAAGCAGCTTCTTGAAGATCACAGTGAAGGGATAATCTGTTTAAGTGGTTGTGTTTCGAGCGAATTCAATCAGGCGATTCTTAAGGGCTATGGAGACATTCCGGACTTAGACAAAGCGATTGAAGCATCGAAGTGGTTTGAGTCGATTTTTGGCGATCGTTACTTTATCGAAGTAATGAACAACGGAATAGAAATTCAGCGTATGGCTTTAGAAGGAGCCGTTGCTGTAGCCAAGCAAATTGGGACTCCTGTGGTGGCAACCAGCGACTGTCACTACGTGGATCCTCAGGATGCAGAAGCCCAGGATGTGATGCTCTGTATTAACACCGGACGGTTTCGTACCGACACATCACGAATGAAGATGGATGGCAATGAGTACTATCTTAAAAGTGCTGAGCAAATGTATGAGGCATTTCCGGGGATGGAAGACGCTGTATCCAGAACTCAGGAAATCGCTAACACTGTTGATATCGACCTTGAGTTAGGAAATCGCTACTTCCCATCCTTTAAGCTGCCGGACGAGCGAACAAGTCCCCAATATCTGCGAGATCTTTGTGAGCAGGGATTGCGGGAACGCTACGAAGGTGATGCTGAGATGGTAAACGAGGACGGCGTTTTAGCTGAGGTGGTTCAACAGCGACTCGACCGTGAACTTGCCGTCATCGAAAAACTCGGATTTGATGATTACTTTCTGATTTGTTGGGATTTTGTCGTCGTGGCTCGTGAACGGGGAATCCCGGCAACCGCTCGTGGCAGTGGCGTAGGTGCGATCGTCTGTTTCGCCCTTTATCTCAGTCACGTCTGTCCCATTAAGTACGATTTACTTTTTGAACGATTTCTGGATGAAAACCGGTTGGAAGCACCGGATATCGATATTGACTTCTGTAAAGATCGTCGAGGGGAAGTGATTCAGTATGTGAAGGATGAGTATGGCGAAGCGAATGTTGCTCAGATTGGAACCTTTGGAACGCTGGCGTGTAAAGCAGCTATCAAAGATGTTGGTCGGGCTCTTGGGATTCCCCTGCATCGGGTGAATCAAATTACCGGGATGGTCCCGGATGAACTGAAAATCACGATCAGCTCAGCACTGGAAAAAAGTGCTGATATGAAGATGGTGTATGAGTCCGATCCTGAAATTCGTGAATTGTTGGATTTGGCTCAACGAATTGAAGGTCTCGCTCGAAATGTCGGTACGCATGCCGCTGCGGTGGTGATTGCCGATGAACCCCTGACTGAATATGTACCACTCTGTCGTGTTTCCGGCAAGGAAGATGTGATCACACAGTGGTCAATGAATGATGTCGAGGACGCCGGTCTTCTCAAAATGGACTTTCTGGGCCTCAAAAACCTGACGATCCTGAGGATCGCTGTCGATCTGATCGAACAAACGACCGGACAACGAATCGATCCGCTGAAGTTTCCACTTGACGATCAAAAGACTTTTGATCTGCTATGCCGTGGAGAAACGAAAGGTGTGTTCCAGCTGGAGTCAGGAGGGATTCGTGACTTATTGCAGCGGATGAAACCAGACCATTTCCTGGATATCGTAGCCACCAACGCGTTGTATCGACCAGGCCCACTTGAAGGGGGAATGGTCGACGACTATATCGCTGTCAAGCACGGTCAAAAAGAAGCTCAATATGCACATCCTGTCCTCAAAGAAATTCTTGAGGAAACCCATGGAGTGATGGTTTATCAGGAACAGGTGATGAGAATCCTGAATCGACTTGGTGGAATCGAATTGGCCAGTGCATATACCTGTATTAAGGCAATCAGCAAAAAGAAAGAAGCAATGATCCAAGCCAATCGGGAAGACTTCCTCAGAGGGGCTGTGGAGAAAGGATTGTCTCAGGCTGAGGCTGACAATTTCTGGAATATGATTGTCAAATTTGCGGGGTATGGTTTTAACAAAAGTCATTCAACGGCTTATGCTCTGATTGCTTATCAGACTGCTTATCTGAAGGCACACTACAGTGTCGAATACATGGGAGCTCTCCTTACAGGTGACATCCCCGGGCGTAACTTCATGAGGAAAGACTCTCTAATCGAGCATATCGAAGATTGTGCCCGGATGGAGATTGAACTGGTGGCGCCGAGCGTAAATACATCGGGAGTTGAGTTCACTGTTGATGATGGCAAAGTCTTTTTTGGGATGTCTGCAATCAAGGGTTGCGGTGGTTCCGCAGCAGAAGCACTTGTCCGAGCTCGGCAGGCAGACGGGCCATTTAAGGATATTTTTGAACTGTGTGAACGAGTTGAAACATCCGTTTGCAATCGCAGTTCACTTGAAAACCTGATTAAAGCAGGAGCGATGGATTGCTTCGGAGCCAATCGACGACAATTGATGGAAGTGTTGGAGCGTGCAATTCAGGCCGGTCAGGCTATGCAGGCGGACAATCGAAGTGGTCAGCAAAATCTGTTCGGAGCGTTTGAGGAATCTGAAGATCAGCAGGAATTGAACCCGACTGCAGATTTACCCCAAATTGATGAATTCCCGGAACGGGAAAAACTAATGATGGAAAAGGAAGTGTTGGGGTATTATCTGACAGCTCATCCACTCGATGAACACATGTCAAAACTCAATCAATTTACATCCCATACCACCGTCAAACTGATTGATATTCCGGATCGCGGCGAAGTCATCCTCGGAGGCATGATTTCGAGTATTAAGGAAGCACATACAAGGAATCCTAAACCCGGTCAGCCATCGAAGTATGCTAACTTCGATTTGGAAGATGTGGTTGGTTCGGTGCGATGTATTATGTGGCCACGACAATATGCC
>PBCP01000065.1 GCA_002717145.1 Planctomycetaceae bacterium
CTCGATCTCGAAAACCATCAACCTGCCCGAGGACATCGATTTCGACGACTTCAAGGAAGTCTACCTCCGGGCCTATGAACTGGGCTGCAAGGGGTGCACGACTTACCGGCCGTGAAGTCGAGATTTTTTCTGCGTGGATCAACGAAGGGATGCGATGGGATGAATCCTTGTTTCCAACCCCCAAGTTGACGTCCAAGCACTGGTCATTCCAGCCGATTCAACGGCCAGAAATTCCTGCGATGCCTGAGCACGGCCGGACGGTGATCGATGCATTTCTTGCAAAGCAACAGGCAGCTTTGGACGTAACAGCTAATGAAACCGCCAACATGACAACGTTAGTGCGTCGCATGCACCTGACCGTTACCGGCTTACCACCTTCCGCCGAAACGATTCAAGCGTCGCGAAAAGTAAAAACCACGAACAAACATACCTGGCTCGATCAACAGATTCAACAATTACTTCAAACGAAAGAATATGGAGAACACTGGGGACGTTATTGGCTTGACGTGGCTCGCTGGGCAGAATCCAACGGTCATCAGCACAACCGATTTCGCCCTGATGCCTGGCGATATCGCGACTATGTTATTACCAGTTTCACTCAGAACAAACGATTCGATCAATTTCTTAAAGAGCAACTGGCCGGCGACGAACTCAGTACTGACGATACTCATATTGTGGCAACAGGATTCCTGTCAGCAGCCCGATACAGTGGCAACAATTTGGACAAACAAATTCAGCGCAATGACATTTTGGTTGATGTCACCAATACAACAGCCTCAGCCTTTCTTGGTCTGAGTATGGAGTGCGCTCAGTGTCATACTCACAAATTCGACCCACTTTCCATCCGAGACTACTATCGGTTTCAGGCTTTCTTTGCCAACGGACAACCGGGAAGCGTTGTGCTTAGCAAGGGACGTGAACAGGCTCCTCAACTCATCGCTGAATACTGGAATATTTTTGACGCAACGAAACGACGTGTTTATCAAGAGCTGAAACGACAAGGGAATTCGGAACCGATCAATGTCGCCCCGGAAACTGTCAACCGACGAATTGCCGCTGCTGATCGCTCTTTCTACGATGAGACGAAACGTGAAATTGACAAGCTTCCCAAAGCATGGGGTTGGTACTCAACTCACTCAGACTATTTATCACTTCCCGTTGCTCCTCACCTTATGCGTTGGCCATTGGAGCGCGAACGTACTGCACTGTATGAGAAGACAACTCACATTCTGATTCGCGGGGATGTGACAAACCCCGGTCCGGAAGTGAAGCCCGGCATACCTTCTGTATTCCATCCAATCGCGATTGAAGAAAAACCTCGATTAGCTCTAGCAGACTGGATGACTGCCCCCAACAATCCTCTAACAGCACGCGTTTGGGTGAACCGAATCTGGCAGGGACATTTCGGAAAAGGCATCGTGGCAACTTCAAGTGATTTTGGAACGCAGGGAGCTAGACCAACCAACCTGGAATTACTCGACTATCTGGCAAGTGAACTTCAATCATCTGGTTGGAATACCAATCATATACATCAGTTAATACTGAACTCACATGCCTACAGGCAGTCAGCGACATTGCAGGAGGCAGCCTTCGAAAATGATCCTGCCAACTCATCTTGGTGGGGCTGGAATCCGTATCGCCTTAATTCCGAGGCTGTCCGCGACGCAATATTGCTGGCAAGCAATCGATTAGTCAGTTCTACAGGTGGCCCTTCGCAGAAGCCAAATACCACGAGTCGGGTTCGTAGCGTTTACATTGAACATCGTCGCAATACACCGATTTATCTGAATGAAGTTTTTGACGGTCCCGACGCCTCTCATAGTTGTTCACGCCGCAGTCAGTCGATCTCTCCGTTGCAATCTCTCTATCTCCTCAATAGCGAATTGACCAATCAAAGTGCTTTGGAAATCGCTGATACCATTAAAGCTTCAGTCGATAGTCAGGAGAAACGGGCTGCTGCAGCCGTAAACGCCATTCTTGGACGTGACATACTCCCTGACGAAGAGGTGGCAGTCATCGAGTTCCTCAAAACCGCTGATTTAAGGGATCTATGTTTAGTCCTACTTAACAGTAACGAGTTCATTCATGTCAACTAGCATTAGTCGTCGAGCATTCCTGAATCATAGTTCAGTCGGTATGACTGGTCTTACCAGCATCGCTCTGGCCTGCACGTTACAACCCGCTCCCCTGCTCGGCCATCACCAAGCTCGCGCACGAAGCGTCATCTTCCTGTATATGTCCGGCGGCCCAAGTCAAGTCGACACATTTGACCCAAAACCCGACCTTGCCAAATACTCCGGCCAGCGTGTCCCGGAATCGATTGCCAAAAATATTCCACCAATCAAACGGTCCGGATTGAGTAACGTGATGCCGTCACACTGGAAATTCAAACAACATGGAGAGTCAGGCATTCCGGTCTCGGCCCTCTTGCCATACACGGCCAAACATGTCGACGACCTTTGTGTGATCCGAAGTGTCCAACATCGAAACCCTGTCCACGGCCCCGGAGAATGCGTTTGCCTTACCGGGGTGGCCAGTGGCGAACGACCAAGTATTGGAGCCTGGTCCACCTATGCTTTAGGAAGCAGTAATGAAAACCTTCCTTCATTTATGGCAATGAATATCCACAGTGATGGCATGCAGTTTCCACAACGAGCTGGTTGGTCTACAGGATTCCTTCCACCAAAACATCAGGGGGTTATCATCAACCCGGAGACCGGCATCCAGTTTACTCAACTTCCGAAAGGCACACCAAAAGAACTTCGGGAACAACAACTGCAATTGCTTGAGTTTCTGAATCAGCAGCATCGGCAAGGGAAACTCAATTCAGACGCGTTGCTTGCACGAATCAAGGCTTACGAAATGACCGGTCGCATGCAGATTGCTGCCCCGGAACTATTTGATTGGAGAACTCAGGAAACCGACACGACACAACAACTGTACGGTATTCCCGAGGATGACTCTCACGATACTGGAGTTGCCTGCCTGTTGGGGCGTCGCATGGTGGAACGCGGAGTACGATTTGTGCAAATTCGGGTCGGCGGCTGGGACGCTCATGGGAACATAAAAGCCAACCATACCCGGCAGGCAGCTCGCACGGACAAACCAATTGCAGGGCTTCTGGCCGATTTAAAACAAAAAGGATTGTTCGAATCCACTCTGGTTGTTTGGGCCGGAGAATTCGGGCGTACTCCTACAATGGAAGGACGCGCGAACGGACGAGATCATTCGCCCAATGGATACACCATCTGGATGGCAGGCGGTGGCATACGTGGAGGTCAGATTATTGGACAAACCGACGAACTAGGATACGTCGCTATTGATCGTCCGGTATCACCCTTTGATTATCATGCAACGATCCTACAGGCTCTAGGAGTTAATCCGGCAGAACTCAGTTACAACCATCTCGGGCGAGATGAAACTCCCTTGTTTAACGATGGTGGTGTCATTGAAGAAGTTTTTGGCTAAGTCTCATTTCAATACTTCCACCACGGTCAGTATCAACCTTATCGGGAACGTCCTTGATCACGAAGCCTATTCAATTCGGCAGTGAGTCTGTTGACCACTTCCGGATGGTCTGCCCAAACATTCTTCGCCTCACTCGGATCATCTTTCAGATTGTATAACTGCCCGGCAGGTTGACCGCCTTCAGGTTTCACAACACGAGGCGCCGAAAAACCACCAGACCCCAGATTGCCTTCGATAAGCTTCCAGTCACCCACACGGACTGCAAAGGTGCCGTTAAGAGAATGATGGACGATCGACGACCGTTCACTGCCGACGGCTCGCCCTTGTAATGCCCCGACAAAACTAAAACTGTCCTCGCCCGTTCCGTCGCTTACCTTACCGTCTGACAATTCCGCAGCCGTCCGTAATAAATCCGTAAGGCAAATCGTCTGATCTGACTCAGTTCCTGCCGCCACGCAAGCTGGCCAACGCACTAGAAACGGCACTCGATGACCACCTTCCCAAATGTCTGCCTTCTGACCGCGGTAATGTAAGTTTGCTCTATGATTGTATTTAGGGATATCACCTGGCACCCAATGCGAACCATTGTCACTGGTAACAATCAACATCGTATTGTCGGTTTGTCCAATTTCCTCCAAAGCTGCCATGATCTGTCCCACTACAGCGTCACATTGATTCACGAAGTCGCCGTAGTAACCAGCTTTTGCTTTGCCTCGATGCTCATCGGTCGGCAACCACGGTGTGTGAGGAGCACTCAAGGGAAAGTAAAGAAAAAATGGCTTCTCTCCATCCTGTTGCGTTAACCACTCGACAGCCTTTTCAGCGGATTTCGGTAGTACATTCACATGTTTAAAATCCGGTCCGACCTTTCCGCCTCGCCAAAATCCACCTCCATTTTGCCTACGATGGGCAGACTTAGCCACCGTTGCGGTCGGCAATTGCAATGGCCGGTCGTTTTCAACAAAGACGTAGGGATCCATATCCAGCGAGGCTGGAATTCCAAAGAAGTAATCAAAGCCAAAATCATTAGGACCGGGCGTCAACGGTTTTGAATAATCCACTGCATGCGGATGATCTTCGGGTAGTATCGAGCTTGCTGCAGGAAAATCGGCTGCTTCCAAATCTGCGGTCTGAAAACCCAGATGCCACTTGCCCAAGCACGCGGTATTGTATCCACTGTCTTTAAGAATGCTGGCCACGGTTTCCCGTCCAGGCATGATCAGACTTTTACTATATCCCCAACAGACACCATTCTTGAGTCGCGTACGCCAAGCATACCGGCCAGTCAACACACCGTAACGAGTGGGGGTACAAACGGCGGACGGCGAATGAGCATCATTAAATCGCATACCTGATTTTGCAAGAGCATCCATATGGGGCGTGGGAATCTTACTGGCCGAGTTGTAACAACCCAGGTCACCGATCCCTAAATCATCAGCCATGATGAAAACGATATTCGGACGGTCGGCTGCCTGGGCCGAAGGGCTGGTTGCTTGCCAAAGAGTCAGAATTAACAGTGCAACTAGACTCGAAGCGTATGGATGAATTTTCATAGAAGGCATTCGGAAAGAGATTTGTGAAGGACGAAACCATTAAGGACTCGCACCATTTTACAACAATGTTTTTGGAGAGTCAGATTACCCTCTTCTAAATTGCTAAAAACTGCATAGATCAAGCCTCGTTTATACAGATTGAATGGAGAAAAGCAATTTGTGACGTTCTCTTGTTAAACGCCTCTTGAAGGAAGCAGATTTGGAGTCAAATTACGCGAAAACCACCATGTGCTATCGACCAAAGCCCTGAAGGAAGCTGGAGACATCAAAGAACCACCTAAAATACTAAATGAATTGCTTGACATTCAAACCGAATATTTTGAGAACGCTTCCAACAGGTAAAAGACACCTGCAAGCTTCTTACTGATTAAGAATATGAAAAGCCCAAACCAAACGTATTTCGTTACTTCCCTAATTGCATCGTCTTTTGCAGCTGTAGTTTTACAACTTGTGGTATTTTTCCATTTTTGGTAATCCGAGCAACTTCTTTGTTATATGCCGACAATGCCTGACTCGCCTGCACAGCATACTTTTGCTGTATTTGTCTCTTTTGAGTAGCCGTAGGCTTCACTCGTTTCATAGCGGCGCTTGAAAGTTTAACCAACTGTTCTAACTGTTTAAGTCTGTCGACTTGAGCCAAAGCCGTTGGGCCATCGTAAATCTTTTCCAATGTCGTTGCGATAGCTTTAAGGGTCTTGAAGTTAGCTTGAGAAATAAGGTCAATATCGTTAGATTTCAGGGCGTTACTAATACTATTGAAATCATCGCCAACAACGCCGCCACCACCGCCAGCCGGATTACCAAACGGATTGCCTCCACCTAGCGACGGGTCACTACCTCCCAAGGACGGATCTGTTCCAGGTCCTGCACCAAAGTTGCCCATCGGATTACCTCCTCCTAGCGAAGGGTCACCACCGCCTATGGACGGATCTGTTCCAGGGCCTGCACCAAAGTTGCCCATCGGATTGCCTCCACCTAGCGACGGGTCACTACCTCCCAAGGACGGATCTGTTCCCGGGCCTGCACCAAAGTTGCCCATCGGATTACCTCCTCCTAGCGAAGGGTCACCACCGCCCAAGGACGGATCTGTTCCCGGGCCTGCACCAAAGTTGCCCATCGGGTCACCTCCATCCAGCGAGGGATCTGTCCCTTCCCCGGCTCCATAATTACCACCTTGTGACGGATCCATTCCGGCTCCGGGATCCATCATTCCTTCTCCCATACTTCCAAGATCGCCTCCCATACTGGGATCCATCATTCCTTCTCCCATGCTTCCGGGGTCCATGCCGCCCCCCATACTGGGATCCATCATTCCTTCTCCCATACTTCCGGGGTCCATGCCGCCCCCCATGCTGGGATCCGACATGCCACTCATCATTCCAGACATATCACCAGGACCTCCCCCCTGAGGTACTCCACCGCCGCTATTGCCAGTGGCTCCGGTTGAAGTTTGGTTTGCCTGCGTTATGGCAGCATTGCTATCTGCAACTCCTGCAGGATCGTCTCCCTCCATTAACAGAAATGCGGTCAGACCTCCGCCAATAAGCAAAACTGCCCCTATTGAAATTCCAATCCACAGTCCTTTCTTACTGCCTCCACTTTTTTTGCCTTTTGCTTTACCTTTATGAGACGCTGGAGTATTCCATCCTCCTGCGGCTGGCTGCATTCCGGGAGCTCCAACTGGCATACCGCCGAGAGGGTTTGCTCCTGACGCCGGCGGAAATGCCCCGCCTGCCGGAAGGCCTCCAAGGGGATTCCCACCAGGTTGTACCGGTGTCATCGCACCTAAGGGATTTCCGGCCGGTGGAGCCGGCAATCCGCCCAACGGATTACCTTCCGGCATCCCGCCTAATGGATTCGCAGGAGCCGCGGGTTGCTGCGGTGCCGAAGGCTGCTGCAAAGGTGGTTGTGGTGCCGCTTGCTTCTGAGCCGGACGCTGCTGAGCAGCGGCTGGAATTACAAATTGATGCCCACAGCCACACTTGGATTTCTTGCCGGCCAACTGGTCCGGAACATTGAATGGCTTGGAACATTTTGGACAGTTAAATGAAATCGTCATCTCAGAATCCAGCTTAGGTAATATCTCGGCCCACCTCATTGCAGGCCACTTTTAGATTACTAATAGTATACGCATAGGATGCTTCTTACCAAAACAACAACAATCCCTGTAGGACTCGACAATCATCTATAATTAAATGCAATCTCAGAAATACAATCTGATTCCTGTGAAAAACAACCTATCTATTCACTCGATTCCTTGAAGATGTTACCTATTAGATATTCCAAACAAATTCGTCATTGGGCCATCTGTCTGGCCAGCGTTTTTCTTTTGGGATGTGACTCTTCAACTCAAACCGACCAATCGAAACTGAGGATCGCCACGACGACCAGTACTCGCGACTCTGGTTTACTGGACGTGTTGTTACCTGAATTCACCAAAACTTACAATTACGATCTCTCTGTTATTGCTGTTGGCACTGGTGCAGCACTTAAACTTGGCCAACAAGGCGAAGTGGATGTGCTCATTGTCCACGCACCGAATGCTGAAGCTGCCTTTATGAAAGACAAACATGGCAGCCAACACAGTCCCTTTATGAAAAATTCTTTTGTACTTCTTGGACACCCTGACATGGCCATGAATCCACAAAAGCTGACCGTTACGCAGGCGATGGCGAAGATTGCCGACAACCGTCTCCGATTTGTATCTCGCGGTGATGACAGTGGCACGCATAAGAAGGAACTTGAACTATGGGGGTTATCAGCATCTCAACCCCAAACAGAGGCATACACGGAGACCGGACAAGGGATGGGAAATACGCTGATGATTGCCAATGAGCTAAAAGCATTCACACTATGCGATGCAGGCACCTACCTGCAATTCAAGAACAAAATCGACTTGAGGCCGGTTAACACCGAGGGAGCCGAGCTGGAAAATCGATACAGTGTGATCACGGTACAACCTGAAAAAAACAACTATATCAACCAAAAGGCCGCCAGAGAATTTTATGACTTTTTAAATTCCAAGCGGGCGGCAGCATTAATCAGAGATTTTCAGGTCAACGGCCAAACTTTATTCACCCCGTTAAATCAATAAGGCAAGAATTATTCGTCATGGAGATGATTCTCAGTGGAATCACCGAAGCGATTCAATTACTAGTGAGTGGGGATGCTCTAGTTTTCGATGCTGCGTGGCGTAGTATTTGGGTGAGTACAACGGCTGTCTTGATTGCGACTATTCTAGGCATCTCCATTGGCACGCTGCTAGCTCGACGTCGTTTTCTAGGCCGGGGTCTGCTGGTCACTCTCTTCCGAGGACTGATGGGAGTGCCAACAGTTCTCATTGGCCTGATTGGCTATGCACTATTAGCACGCCAGGGCCCCTTAGGAACGCTCGAACTACTCTATACACCGTGGGGCATAGTCCTTGGCGAAGTCATTTTGGCTGTTCCCATTATTACCAGTCTGACGCACGGA
Organism: Planctomycetaceae bacterium; assembly: GCA_002717145.1. GTDB lineage: Bacteria > Planctomycetota > Planctomycetia > Pirellulales > Pirellulaceae > UBA721. Next base: position 8,496 of record PBCP01000065.1, read on the forward strand.
GGCATCAAAAACCTTGATCGGCGAATCCCTGAAACAGCTCGCATGCTAGGTGCCGGGCCTGTTCAGCGTTGGAAAACCTATCTCTCGGAAGCTCGACTTCCCATCATCCTGGCTATCCTTACGGCATTTGCCCGCTGTTTCACCGAATTAGGAATTGCCATGATGGTTGGTGGAAATCTCAAATTCAAAACTCGCACTTTATCCACATCAACGACTTTGGAAACAGCACGGGGAGAGTTTTCCAGAGCCGTGGCTATGAGTTTAATCCTTCTGGCAATTGCCATTTGCATCACCGTTGTCATCGCCCTAGTTAGCCGCGAGGACGAATCATGAGTCAAGCCATTCAAATTCAAAATCTGCGAGTGCGCCGTAAAGAAAAATGTATTTGTCAGCTCGATAAACTGACAATTTCAAAGGGAGAACGGATTAGCGTGCAGGGTTTGAATGGATCGGGCAAATCTACACTTCTACGAGTCATTTCAGGACTCGAATCGAACTACAATGGTGAGGTATCGATTCCGGACAGCTTTCAACCGATTGGCTTTGTACAACAAAACCCGTTTTTGTTTCGGGGTACGGTCTTAAGCAATCTGATGTACGGAACTCGGGGACGCTCGCTAACCAAAGTGAGTAAGCTTGCAAATACTATCGCTGACAAACTGGATATTGCTGATTTGCTCGAAAGGCGGGCCAGCAATCTTTCCGGTGGTGAACGGCGTCGAGTAGCCCTGGCGCGCACCATGATACTATCGCCATCATTGCTTTTACTGGATGAGCCGTTTGCGGACATGGATCAACAAGGACTAGACGCAACTTGCCAATATCTGAACTCTTTGCATGACACGACCATCCTGATAGCCACGCCGAATCCACTACCAGAATTACCATTCACGCCACGACTGTTCACCATCAAATAGCCTTCGCCACAATCCAATGACGTGATTGTTTATAATCACAGGGTCGAAGATCCCACCGCCTCCATTCTTATGTGCGTTAAATGAACAGAACTGACTTACGCAGCTCAGCTGCCTACATACTCTTTTTGATGTTGCTATTACCGACTCTGAGCAATGGTCAGACCGAGTTACAAAAACGTGAATTCTTCGAGTCCCGAATCCGGCCGGTTCTCATTGAACATTGTTACAAATGTCACAATAGTCATGGCAAGAAAGAGGGCGACCTTGCTGTTGATTCCAAACAGGGCATGTTAACCGGCGGCTTTAACGGTCCTGTAATCGACATGGAGAACACCGAGGCCAGCACATTGCTACAGGCTCTACGCCACGAACACGACTTACGCATGCCAAAGGACGGACCGAAACTAAGCAATCAGGTCATTGCGGATTTTCAAAAATGGATTGAGGACGGAGGCTTTGACCCTCGAAACACTGCCCCGACAGCCAAAGAACTGGACTCTGTCATTTCATGGGAGGCTGTTCGTGAACGTCGGTCACAATGGTGGAGTTTTCGCCCTATTTCAGACCCCACTCCGCCAGCAGTGCCATCCAATTCCAATCATCCTGTCGATCTTTTTATACGCCAGCGATTGCAACAAAAGAGCCTTCCTGCAGCCGGGCCAGCTGACTCGGGCACTTTACTGCGTCGGCTCAGCTTTGCGTTAACCGGCCTGCCTCCCACACTGGAGCAAATCGGCAAATACGGAGAGAGCCTGGTGGACGAGAAGTACGAGGCATTAGTCGATGAATTACTAGCTTCACCTCGTTTTGGGGGACGCTGGGCCCGACACTGGATGGATGTCATTCGCTTTACCGATTCCCACGGGAGTGAAGGAGATCCGTCGATCCCCTTCACCTACCGCTATCGCGATTATCTGATCCGTGCCTTCAACCAGGATATCTCTTACCTGCAACTGGTTCGCGAGCATATTGCCGGCGACTTGCTTGAGAACCCACGTTTTAACCCCGAAGCAACACTCAATGAATCGTTGATCGGCGCAGGTCACTATCGTTTTGTACCTCACGGTTTTTCACCTGTTGATCCGGTCGCCGAGATGCTGACGTTTAATGACAATCAGGTTGATGTCGTAAGTAAGGCGTTTCTAGGACTTACGATTTCTTGTGCCCGTTGCCACAATCACAAGTTTGATGCCATCAGTCAGGCCGACTACTACCGCTTTTTTGGCATCTTTGACAACCTACGCCCTGCACTTCGCGTTGCTGACAGTCGTGACGTTTTAGAGCGTGACAAAGCAAAACTTACGAACCTGAAAAAACAAATCAAAGCTAAACTCGTTCAGAAATGGCTGCAAACAACCGACCAACTCGCCGAACTTATGCGTCGCGATAGGTCGGCCGGAATCTGGGCAGAACAAATTGAAGCTGCTAAGGAGCAAGCCAACACGAGCCCGCTCTTCGAATTCCACCAGTTACAGGGGCTCCAAGGAGACGCACTGCAAACACGCTGGACTCAGCTACAAAATGACTGGCAGGCATCCATTGACAAAGAAAAAGCCTTTTATGCTCAGGATTTTGGGCAACGATGGGATCTCAGTGACCCGCAACAAGCCGCTGAATGGGTCACGACAGGCAATGGCTCTTTGCATCAGGTTAGCCCTGCCGGGATGTTCTCCATTTTGGTCGACGGTGAGCAGATCGTCGACAATATTCATGAAGGAGGACTCTACACGCACGGCCTTTCAACTCGGCATAGCGGCATCTTACAGTCTCCGGAATTCCCTGTCGATTTCCAAAAAATGTGGTTCCGCTACGCTGGCACAGGAGGTTCCCGAGGGCGTCCTGCAGTGGAAAACTACCCTCGAGTATTGGGCCTGCTTTACAACGGAAATGAACCAAAGGGAATCACCCCTCAGTGGCAACAGCACGACATGGTCTTCTTTACCGACAACAGTGTGCACTTCGAATTAGCCACAGCCTACGATTTGCCGATCGAACGGAAATCTAACGACCGAAGTTGGTGGGGAATCACTGACTTTGTGGTCACACGTGAAGGTCAGCAACCTCCCGTCGAACTACCGAATCGCCTTGCCGCTCTGTTTTCCGAAGACCTATCCTCGCATGACGACCTAATCAACGCCTATCAATTAAGCCTAAAGACTGCCATTCTTGCCTGGAGCCGGGACGACCTTACCGACCAACAAGCACGGTTCCTTGGTTTCTTTGTACGGACCAATCTGCTCCCTAATCAACTCAGCAACGTACCCGAAGTGGCCGAGCTAGTCGAGCAATACAGAGACATTGACCGTGCTCTTCCGATTCCTACTCGAGTTCCCGGAGTGATTGATCGTCACGGCGTGGACCACCCTTTATGGAAACGTGGCAATCCCAAAACCCCCGGAGACAACGTACCCCGCGGATTTCTTGAAGTATTTGGTGACTCGCGCTACGACACAAACTCGAGTGGCCGACTGGAATTAGCCAACGACTTAGTTAATCCAGATAATCCGCTGGTAGGACGAGTTATCGCAAACCGAATCTGGCATTATCTGTTTGGAAGAGGCATCGTCTCGACGCCCGATAACTTCGGACGATTGGGACAAAAACCAACTCACCCTCAACTACTCGATTATCTGGTCAGATACATGGCGAAACATGAATGGTCCTTTAAACAAACGATCAAACACATCGTCTTAAGCGATACTTTTCGACAATCGAGTGTGAACGAAAAGACGGATAGCGACCAGGCAACCACGATGCTCGCGAAATTTCCTATTCACCGACTGGATGCCGAAGCCATCCGTGATTCTCTCTTACATAGCTCAGGTCTGCTCGAGCAGCGGATGTATGAAGGAAGCGTCGGCGGCGGCAGTAACCGACGAAGCATCTACGTAGTGATTGCCCGAAACAACATCGACCCGTTCATGCGGGCTTTTGACTTTCCTGACCCGACGACGACCATGGGAGCTCGTAATACAACCAATGTTCCTGCCCAGTCACTCACACTCCTGAACAACGAACTAGTTATCAATCGCGCCCGGACTTTTGCCGACTCGGCCTTAAACGATCCCGACCTTACTGAAGCCAAAGACAAAATAAATCATCTGTTTTTGCGTGCTCTTTCGCGACCAGCTACGGTTCAGGAACTAGCCGCTAGCGAAGACTATATCAATTCGCTAATTCGTGACAACCAACAGCAGGCTGATGAAATCCTCAAGCTAGATGGACTTCTTAAAACGGCGACGAAACACCGTCAGGACATCGTCACTCCGGTTCGAGAACGTCTCATGCAAGCGGCGAAAAAAGGGGAGCAGCCACAAGCTGAGGTACCCGCTCCTTTACATGCATGGAATTTCAGTGAGGGCGAGGATGTGCTGGCCGACACAGTGCGTGGATTGAAACTGCAATTGCTCAACGGTGCGTTTCTGAGAGATGGAGCGTTAACACTTAAAGGTGGCAACGCTTATGCTCAGTCCGGCACGTTGAATATCGATGTTGGAGAAAAGACGCTCGCCGCCGTAGTCCAACTCGACAATCTCGACCAGCGAGGGGGAGGAGTGGTTAACATTCAATCCACCAACGGGTTGGTGTTTGATGCCATCGTTTATGGTGAACGGGACTCGCGATTATGGATGCCGGGAAGCAACGGTTTTGTGCGCACGCAACGTGTCGACGGCCCCGCGGAATCGGCGGCACTAAGCCAGGCTGTACATATTGCCATTACTTATAAGAAAGACGGCACGATTACGATGTTTCGTAATGGTGAGCCATATGGGAAACCCTACGTATCAAGTGGGCTACATAGCTATAAAGGCAATGACTCTAATATTAATCTGGGACTCCGGCATTCGCCTCCGGGAGGCAACCATAACCTGACCGGCAAAATATTTCGCGCCGAGCTTTACAATCAGGTGTTAAGCGAAGAAGCCCTCAAAGGTCTGGCCACTGGGCAAAGCTTTTTCATCTCACAAAAGCTAATCCGCGAGGCATTGTCAGACGCTCAACTCGCTCAGGTAGATGCGTTAACCCAACAGATCGAAAAGATGCAAAATACTCTCGCGGAAATGCGTCGACCTGCATCAAATATCGACCCCACTCGTCAGGCCTGGCACGACTTTGGTCAGTCCCTGTTTAACCTCAAAGAGTTTATCTTCATTAGGTAAATCAAATGACATTACAAACACCATCCAAATTTAGTCGACGCCATATGCTATCGCGTACCTCCACAGGTTTCGGGCTTACAGCACTGACCGGTTTGATGGCTGACCAAAGCGTTGTTCAGGCGACTGGAAGTCCGTTTGGACCTCGGGAAACGCATTTCGAACCTAAAGCTAAACACGTTATTTTCTGCTATATGTCTGGCGGTCTATCACAGTGCGATACTTTTGACCACAAACCGAGGTTACAGGCCGAAGCAGGAAAGCCTGTACCCTTCAAAACTGAACGAACTCAGTTTAACAATAAGGGCACACTAATGCCGAGTCACTGGGAATTCAAAAAACGCGGTGAGAGCGGCCTCGAAATTAGCGAACTATTTCCACATCTGGCAACCTGTGCCGATGACCTCGCCATTGTAAAGTCAATGACCGCTGAGTTCAGTGAACACGCACAGGGCAATTATTTTATGCATACCGGCTTCCCGTTCCGGGGACACCCCAGTGCCGGAGCTTGGATGACTTACGGACTTGGAAGTGAGAATGAGAACCTTCCGGGCTTTGTGGTTCTTCACAGTGGGGGCAGTGTTCCACCGCACGGTGGTGTTGGACTATTCAGTAATGGCTATTTGCCCGCCATCCATCAGGCATCAAGTATTATTCTTGATCGCGATCCGCCGGTATCCAATATCATTCCCAAAGAACCTGATCGCAGGCAACGAAGACGACTCGACTTTATCAACAGCCTGGATAACGGCTTCCTACGAAATACGGCCAACGATGCTAATGTCGAATCAGCGATTCGAAACTACGAGATGGCTTATAAGATGCAGGCTGCCGTTCCAGAGATCGTCGATTTATCCGGAGAATCTAAAGCGACGTTTGAAATGTATGGCGTAAATGACCCGGACGTTAAAAAGGGTCACTACGCACGGCAGTGTATCCTTGCCCGCCGGCTTGTCGAAAAAGGTGTGCGTTTTATCGAACTCTCGTGTTTACAGTCCGGAATCGGTGGAGGCGGAGCGGCGAATCCCTGGGACAATCATGGCGGAATTAAAGTCGGCCATGGCCGAATGGGAAATCAGGTTGACCAGCCTATCGCCGCCTTAATTAAAGATCTCAAGCAAAGGGACTTACTCAAGGAAACATTGATTGTCTTTGCCGGTGAATTTGGACGCACGCCGTTTGCTCAGGGAAGTGACGGCCGTGATCATGACCCTTATGGCTTTAGTATTTTCATGGCGGGTGGCGGCATCAAAGGTGGTGTCAATTACGGCAAAACCGATGAATACGGATATCACGTCATTGAAAATAAAGCCACCGTTTGGGACATGTGGGCCACAGCACTACACCTAATGGGGATTAACCACATGGACCTTACTTATCGTTTTGGAGGTCGCGACATGCGACTGACAGATGTCCATGGAAATGTCCTCCACGACATTATCGCGTAGTAAATCTTTATAGCTCTAAGAGTTCTTCCACGTCCGGTTCGATCGTATCCGGAGGCGTGGCGAGAGACACCAAAAAGAACACTGTCACGGTCACCAGAAGAGAAAAGGCACCTGGGTGGAATCTAAAGGGCAATTCGGTTCCGCTAAAAAATATCAAACTATAGACGATAAAGCCGGACAACACTGAGAGCTCAGCCCCTAATCGATTAGCCCGTCTCCAGTTTAGGCCCAATGCAACCGTGGGCACAAAGGCAATTGCAAAGGCGCTCCACCCCATGACGCCCAGCATCGCAACAGTATCTTCGGCAAAATAAGCAATCAAAGCAGCACCCACTGCGATCAGCACTGTCATGACTCGCGCCCAGAAAAGCTCATTTTTGACTACACGACGAAACATCAGTTTAGGCAAATCATGAACAACGGCTGCCGCTCCAATATTGAGGAAACTATCGGCGGTTGACATGATCGCTGCGAACAGGCCGGCAAAGACCACTCCTGCCAGCACCGGATGGGCATATTGAGTAAGAAAAGCTGAACTGGCCTGATCCGCATCAGATAACGGCAGATGGAAATCCCCGACCACAACAGCTCGCATTGTTATTCCAATAGACACCCAGAGAATCGCTGAAAGAATGAAGCCAGCGAGTGAAAGCGGTAACAGATGTCGGCTGTCTTCCGGCTTCCGAGTCATCATCAGCTTGCTGATCACATGCGGTTGACCACACACTCCAAACGCCATGATAAAGTAAATTGACAAACATGAAACCATCCCCATCGTTCCCCATGGCTGCATACTCTCCGGATCATCCTGAGTGATGATCTGAGCCATTTCCGTAAAGCCGCCATCAAGCGTGGTCATCGCTGCGTAAAAGACCAGTAACGCTGCACCGATCATAATAATGCCCTGGATAAAATCTGTATAAACCGAAGCGACCATACCACCGGTCACGCAGTAAAAAACCAAAACACTGCAACAAATAATAAAGCACCACTCCAATGAAACAGAGCGAGTCCAATCCAGATCCTGCAATAGATCAAAAAGCACAACTGCCATCGCTTTAATTTGGACAGCCAGATAGATAAATACCCCCGGCAATAATGCAATGGCCATCAGACCACCAGTTCGATTGGACTTATATCTGGAAGCAACAATTTCCGGTACTGACAATGAGTTCGTTAAACCTGCCAACAGACGCAGTCGTTTGCCGAGCAGGAAGAACATGATGCACATCCCAATCGAAATACTGATCATCATCCAAAACGAACTGGTGCCCGATTTGTAAGCGATCCCCGGTCCACCAACAAACCCAAAGCCGCTCATCGTGCTGGCAAAAACAGCAGCACTTGTCACGAACACACCAAGATGACGCCCTGCCATGAAGAAGTCGCTCGTACTTTTCGTACGACGCATGGCCCAAATTCCAACACCGATACACATTGCCATGTAGGCCAGAATGCAGCCGAAGACGATAAAGGAACGATAGCCTTCCATTACGATACATCCTCGGTTTCCGACTTAGCTGATTGCCTAGCCTCCACTAACGCATGGAATCGTGCCAAAGACTTTGCAGGAAGAATAAACTCTTTGTAGAACAGAACGTACAACACAATAAAGCCAACGGGCACTCCGCAAATTCCCAAAAACATCAATGTCGTCCCCACCGGGAATGGCCCTAAATAGTGCGGTTCAAATGGATAATCCCAGGAAGACTGATAGGCAATAACCATCATTAAAAATGCGCCGACATAAATAATTCCGATCATGACCATCAGGTTCCAAAAAAATGCAGCTATCTCCTGATTGCTGTTTTTGGAGCGGCATCCCCAGGCGATCAATAACGAAAACCCAACGAGTGTCACCACTCCGAAGAACAGCCCCGCGCCCGCGACCTGAATATGACGATCCCGACCAATTCCTCCCTGAAACATCATGGTTTTCAACGCGCCATCGGGCTGAGCCAATTCCTGTCTCACGTGCGGATATCCCAACGCATCACTAGGATGATTGGTGGTAAAAATCCACAAAATGCCTCCCCAAAGAAGCAATAGGATAATGAAAGCAGGAATGTATTTCATAAATCGAATGGAGTGAGTCCGGGATTCTGTATAAAACTAATTCTAGTCTGTCGAATATAAGGTGCGCAGTAGGCTAAAATCAACTGCCTGGCGTTAACCTCCTTCCCGTATCGCTTTGGGAAACGATACCTCCATTATGATGACACCGCTTCGTTCCATTACCTATCTACTGATTACCTGTCTCGTGCTCGTATTGCTACTCATGAGCGAAGTCAATGCTCAAAGCAGTCAATACACCACCATTCGTGTATTAGATGCTGAGACAAAGCGAGGCGTGCCACTCGTGGAATTGAAGACGGTTAACGATCGCATCTACTATACGGACAGCAATGGAGTGGTTGCTTTTTATGAACCGGGCTTGATGAATAAGCAAGTTTTCTTTCATGTCAAAAGCCACGGGTACCAATTTCCCAAAGATGGATTTGGATACCGCGGGACAAAGATTCAGACCACACCGGGAAAGACCATCACGATCCAAATTAATCGTGTCAATATTGCGGAACGACTTTATCGAATCACCGGTCAGGGAATCTACCGTGACAGTCAACTTGTTGGCCTGCCCTACCCGATCTCTGATGATGTCCCCGGAAATGTGATGGGAAGCGACAGCGTACTATGCGAATCGTTCGGCGACTACATCTATTGGTTTTGGGGAGACACCAATCGCATCAAATATCCGCTAGGGAATTTCCACGTCACCGGAGCACGTTCACGGCTGGTGAATACCGGAGGCCTCGATCCCGACAAAGGTGTCGAATTCGAATACTTTACCCGAGACGATGGCTTTGCCAAAGAAACGGCTCGTCTAGAAGGCGAAGGGCTTACCTGGCTAGATTGCCTGATGAAGACATATGAAGATGACGGCACAAATCGGTTATTTGCGGTATTTATGAAAGTCAAAGCGCCTCTCAATGTTTATCAACGAGGAATTGCAGAATTTAATTTTGACGAACAGGTGTGGATTAAACGCATGACCTTTCCCGAATCACAACGTGTCATTCCCAGAGGTCATGCGTTACGGTATCAGGATCGGCAAGATGACAATGTCTACTTTTACTTTGCCGGGGGCATGCCGTTTGTCAGAGTACCGGCGAAAGCTGAGGCCATACTTTCTGCCAGAGAATACCAGGCCTACACCCCGCTAACTCATTCCAACGGGAATTATTATCGCGTGTCACGACATGGCAGCGGTGATCTGGCTTATCGCTGGACCACGACCGCCTCTGTCATGACGGACCAGATTGCCTCCAAACTGATCGCTGAAAAGAAAATCGCTGAACAAGAGGCCAGTAACAGCCTCGTCGATATCGAGACTGGAAAGATTATTCGTACGCAACATGGAAGCGTGTATTACAACGAATGGAGACGTCGATATACGTTAATCGTCAGCCAGGTTCGAGGCTCCAGCCTACTTGGTGAAATCTGGTATGCAGAATCTCCAGAGCCTGTTGGCCCCTGGAAATACGCACGTAAAATCGTCTCACATGATAACTACAGTTTTTATAACCCTAAACAGCACCCTCTGTTGAACGACGATGGTGGCAGGACGATCTATTTCGAAGGAACCTACACCAATATGTTTTCCGGGAATGAATCGCCAACACCTGGCTATAACTACAATCAGATCATGTACAAAGTCGATGTAGAAGACGACAGACTTAATCTTCCCCTTCCAGTGACCCTCGCAAGAAACACAAGTCGAGGGACATTTCGATGGTCGATTGGACGATTACGAAACGGCTATGTTGGTGTTCCTGAGTTTTATGCCCTGGAGCGACAAGCCAACGGAGCTCGGGAAATTTCCTTAGGTAGCGAAAAGGTTTGGGTAGCTACCGAAGACGGCCCCAATCGAATTGCTTTATTCGAATGGACAAACGATAGCGGCAACACGACTGTGCGGCTTGAAGGAATCGATGCTCCACAGGGTTATCGACGCAACGAACTTAAATTAGGCTACGTTTGGAAGAAGTGACTACCGCTAACCTACGAAAGTATGCTGTGCTTCATTGCACCTACACGTTGAACAGGAAGTGGCAAATGTCACCGTCCTGCATTTCATACCCTTTTCCCTCAACACGCAGTCGACCGGCATTACGGATTTCTTTTTCACTTCCAAGTTCCTGCAAGTCGTCGAGCGAATAAACTTCAGCACGAATGAAGCCACGTTCAAAATCTGTGTGAATGACCCCCGCAGCCTGTGGAGCGGTGGCACCGACAGGAACCGTCCAGGCGCGAACTTCCTTTTCACCCGCAGTGAAATAACTTTGCAAGCCCAATGTGGCGTAAGCCTCGCGAGCTAACACGGCTAGAGACGGTTCTGACAATCCAACAGACTCGAGCATTTCTTCTCGATCCTCTTCATCGAGTTCCGCAATTTCAGCTTCTAATCGAGCACAAACATGAACGACTCCAGCATTAACTTCTGTGGCGTAATTACGCACACGCTGTACCAATTCACTTTCACCATTGAGGTCATCTTCAGCTACGTTGGCTACGTACAAGACAGGTTTTAGAGTCAGTAAACCGTAACTGTGAATCCACTTCAGTTCGGCGTCATTTAAACCCAAACTTCGAAGAGGCTTATCCTCCGACAAATGCTCCAAGCATTTTTTGACAACTTCGACCGTGGCTTTCGCGTCTTTATCACCGCTTCGAGCAGTTCGTTCAGCTTTATTCAGTGCATTTTCAAGCGTCTGAATGTCTGCAAGCATAAGTTCTGCTTCGATGATTTCGATATCGTCCAGCGGATCAATTTTCCCAGACACATGAATAACATCGTCGTCTTCAAAACATCGAACGACCTGCATAATCGCATCGACTTCACGAATGTGACTGAGAAACTTATTTCCCAAACCTTCCCCTTCACTAGCTCCTTTGACTATTCCTGCGATGTCAACGAGCTTGAGTATTGCAGGAATGACTTTTTGAGTTGTGATATGGCTACTGATAACATCCAAACGCGGATCGGGAACGGGTACGATCCCTTCATTAGGTTCAATCGTACAAAAGGGATAGTTTGCACTTTCAGCTCCCTGAGAACTGGTGAGCGCATTAAATAACGTACTTTTACCAACGTTTGGTAACCCGACAATTCCTGCTTCCATAATCGATTACTTTGTTTGGACTTAAAGAGGACTATTTGTAGGTCATTTATCGTACTACAAGTCACATGTTTGAGAAATCCCGCCACTGGCAGCCAATTGCCTAGTAAACAAATGCAGTAAACAAGTGCCACCCACTTGTTCTCAGCCATGCCAACTCACTTTCCGAGCAACAAATCCGGTGTCAACTATACGACTGTTTTCTAATTCTGAAACATATCAAGTAAAGCAATCGCCGGAACATTGTCTTTTAGCTGAGTAGCCATGGCCGGATCGACCTGCTGAATCCGTTTCACTTCGTTTTCCAGCTTGATATGAGCTCCAGCCTGTCGCCCTTTAAACTCTTCCATCACCGACATTACCTGCATATTCGGCGCGTTACGATCTACGGCATTTACCAGCGGATTTTGAATAAGTGCGATCTGAGAAAGTCGTTTAAGGTCATCCATAACTTCCTCCAATTTCTCTGATGAATCTACGTACTCTAAAACTACCCCCATCGTTTCAGTGCAGGTACACTGAGCATCCATGTACCGATCCAGCAATGTTGTCAGAGACGAGTCATCGCTAGTATTCATTCCCTGCAGCAATTCGTTTGCCAGTTCTTCCGTAAATTCATAGCGTTGTACTGGCCGACTTAAGTAGTAGGCGTACCAACCGATCGCAATAATGGCGACTGCCAGAATCCCCAGCATCGAGTTTCTAGTTGCCTTATCCTGATCGAATTTGGAACTATCGAACTCTACACCTTCGGCTTTTGCTTCCTGCTGAGCTTTTCGTTTAGCGCGGAATATTGACTTGGCTTCTGTCCCATCCGCCAATACTTCTTTGGTTTCACGACCGGCGACCTGGGAATCAGCACGATTCACCACTGGAGCGGGAGCCTCAACAGATTGCTTCGGAACATTTAGAGTAGCTTCGCATTCCGGACAATCGATCGTCGCACCCTGCTGATCTACAGTTGCATTGACTGTCTTGGAACACATTAAACAACGGAACGATATCATCGTTTAATCACCTAACGCATCTAAGGTTTAAACCGAATGTAACTTATTAATTTCATCGAACAAAATCTATTCTAACATCACCCAAAGGGGAAATTCTAAGCAATCCGCATATGGTTTGCAGATCGCCAGCGAGCCAACTCATTTGAATCAAACATTCCAGCTTTCATGGACCGAACTACCGCATCAAGCTGCTCTATCGAAAACGGCTATAACTCCAGGCCTCTCGCTTCTACCTACCGGTCCGAATCATACCCGGTTAAAGGGCGAATCCAAACATTTCTAAAACGCACAGGGTTACCATGATCCTGCAGTGTTAACGGCAGTTTCTCGGCATGAGGCTTCCATTGTGGTGGATCTTTATGAGCAACCTGTCCCAGACTTGTGGCACGATTGTGAACCACAATCCCATTATGGAATACGGTTATATAAGCTGGTTTCACCAATTCCCCCTCTTTGTCAAATTCCGGTGCCTCGAACACGATGTCGAAAACCTGCCATTGCCCGGGAGCTCGAGAGGCATTAACCAACGGAGGGTACTGACCATAGATGGAGCCAGCCTGACCATCNGAATAACTACGATTATCAAAGGAGTCCAACACTTGAATTTCATAGAGTCCCATAATCATCACACCGCTGTTACCTCGTCCTTGACTCTTGCTTTTGACTTCGGTCGGCGTAGCAAATTCGACATGCAACTGACAACTGCCAAATGATTCGCGCGTGCGAATAGACCCTGTTCCGTTTACTTCCATGTACCCGTCCTTGACCGTCCATTGAGCATCACCATTTCCACCTTGCCATTGAGAAAGATCTGTCCCGTCGAACAGCACCGTTGCATCAGATGGAACGGTGCCTGGCTGAGCCTGAGTACTGGCTGTCGGAGGGGAGATTATCCATGGTTCTGGTCGTTCTTTATCGTGAACTCCCCACTGCTGCCCCGGCACATTCAAGGTATCATCATATCCCTGACCTGGCTGGCCTGTGCGGTGACGGCCCTTGAGCATGGACTTAATTTTCCCGGCATCCGCTTCAGTGCAAACGAATACGACGGAAAGGGCACAACAGATAGTAATTGCTCGATTCANCATGCTATAGCTCCTCTATACCTGACATTAAACATTTTTAGTCGTTCCAACAGGATAGTATATCAGAGCGAGGATTCTATGGTTGGCGGTATNATCCACCGACAAGCTGATCAATCGGCGTTCCTTGGGAAATTGCCATTGGCCTTCCAATCGGCGTTTCTAATTCCTGACTGTAGTCAATCGATAATGCCTTGAGAACGGTTGCGTGCACATCTGCGATAGAAACCGGATTTGCAACGTCAGCCGCCTTATTTTCTGCTCGTAGATCAGGTGTAGGATTGGTTTCCCCGATCACCTTGCCACCGCGTATGCCACCTCCTCCGAGGACAACTGAAAAACCATGAGGCCAGTGATCCCGTCCACTGGCGCCATTAAGCTGCGGGGTACGGCCAAATTCTCCAGCCCAAATTACAACCGTATCCTCAAGCAGGCCATCGGCTCGCAGGTCAGCCATCATCGCCGCCATGGCCGGATCAAGAATACGAATACGGCCTTTTTGAGCTTCGGTATTATTCACATGGGTATCCCATCCTCCGAGAGTCACTTCGACGCACCGTACTCCGGACTTTACCAATTGAGTTGCTACGTAACAGCCTCGGCCAAATGCATGATTTCCGTATCGATCCAGAACGGTACTTGACGCCTCTTTTACCGAAAAGGCCTTCAATTGTTCGGATGACATCATCCTCATCGCTCGCCGCATCGAAAGCTGATGCAGTGTTTTGGCTTCATCCAACGCACGCAATCGTCCTCTGGCAAATTCAGATTCCACCACATCAAACAGGTCGTTATTACGATAATCCTGCCGCTGCTGATTAACTCTGGGGCGAACATCCGAAATCGGGCGTAAAGGATCTCCCACTTGAAATGCATCAAAAGCGTCCCCAAGATACCCCCCTCGCCCCGGCCGATTGGTGGATAGGATCGATACATGCCTGGGTATATCGCAATCACTTGGCGACTGGTGGCAANCGACCGCTCCAAGCGATGGGTGCACCAAGGTGGGATCCGGTCGGTAACCGGTTTTTATATTGTAAACTCCTCGAGCATGATCCCCTTCTTTACTAACCACACTCCGGATGACACTTAAATCCTCCATTTGCTCGGCAACCAATGGAAGTGACGACGCGATTTCTATGTCACGAGCCGCAGTCTTGATAGTCGTCACACCTCCCGAGTACTCCTGTCCAGCCGCTGCCGCCGGGTCGAATGTGTCACGCTGACTAGGCCCTCCTTGCATCCACAAGACAATAACATTTTTAGCCGGTTTACCGGGATCACGGTATAACTCCTGAGCTTTCGTCAGATTCGTTGCCAACGAAGTTAACCATGAGACACCAGCTGTGCGCAACAATGTACGGCGATTCCAATGGGTGGACTGTCGACATGCCATACGATTCAACTCTGTGCTATTCAATGTAAATTCCAACTTAATGAGACCAGGAAAACTCAGTACTATTGGTCAGTGTCCAGAACAAATCTTCAACAAGAAGACTACGCTGATTGTCAGGATGGTCTTTGAATTTCTTAAGAAAGTGCAATAACTCAGGCTGACTTGGCGGTCGAGTCAACACAGCCAGATAAACAGAGCGAATGGCATCTTCGTCATCTTTAGTAATCATAGCAATTCGGGCAGAGGCGTTACTGGCATCTCCATTGGCAATCCGACTCTGCAGTAGGTTGCCGTTCATCAGTAACAAGCGTTGCGTCACGGTACCACCGCGATCTTCGAACTCGTCTTCTCCCGTGTCTCCATATCGCTTCACAAAGTCGTTTATTTCATTTTCTTGTTGCAGGCGAACGAGGTAGCTAACATCTGCATTGACGGTTTTGAGGCTGGCGGTCTGATTCAACGCCCCGGCAACTTGTTCCGGACGCAGTCGGACAAGAGGAAAAACGGCCCACGCTACCTCGTGATCTTCGGTCACCTCAAAATCTGCTCGACTATCCATTCGGAAAGCCTGCAGTCTCATTATCACACGGAAGAGATGCTTAATATCAAAACCACTACTTACAAATTCATCCGTTAAGGACTCCAACCCCGGAGGAAACGGACCTGCTAAAGGAATATCGTCGACCGGAGTTACCAGGGGGCGTCCAAACGCAATCGCCCAAATACGATTTACCGCAGTCCTGGCAAAAGCACGNTTATCCCTGTGTGTCACCCAATCCGCAAGTTGTCCACGTCTGGTCCCCTGAGACTCAGAAAGTTCTTCAAAGAACGGAACGACCGGAGGCACAATCACCTCCTCCTCTTCACCAAGATACTTGAACGCATAGTGTTCCGGATCATCATCCACTCCGTAAAAGCCTGTATGTACCTGAGAGTAAAAAGCCGCGAATTGATGAAAATCTGATTGCAGGCTACCTTCGGAAGGATCGTTCGGATTGAGCGAGATGGTTCCAAGTCGGTCATCATGACATTGCAAACAGTCAATTCGCATTCCAAGAAAAGCTCTACTGGTGCGACCTGCCAGCTTCATCACGTCCGGTCTTCCACCATTACCTTGTGTAATTGTCGCAGTTACAAAATTGACTTCCGGGTCACTTGTCCAGACGCCCTTGCTATCAATCAGTGAATGCACCAGCTTGTCATAAGGCTGGTTGTCGATTAACTGATCGCTAAGCCACAGCCGAAATCGTCCACGGCGATAGATGAGAAATGGTCCTGTGTCGACCCCCACAAAGATGCGTGCAAAACGTTCACTCAAATAGTCTGAATACCGCCGATCCTCGAGAAGGTAATTAATGTAGCGATCCAATACTTCATCATCTACTTCGTCGTATCCTGAGAATTCCGTAAATGCCTGAATCTCCTCAAGCGAAGGAATAGTTCCATNTAACGCAAGCGATGCGCGACGCATGACAGTCAACGTGTCAGCAGAGCCGGCAAAATTGAGCCCCCTATCCTGCCATTTCTCTTGAAACTGGTGATCGACCTCTGCAACCAATTCCAGAAATCCTGGCTGTTGCTGATAAAAATCACCGATGCGATTCACCTTTCGCTCCAGACGCTGCGAGCTCAATGCATTACCTATCAACGCAACAATCCCACCAAGGCAAATCAGCCCAAAGAGGACTACCTGAGTCGTGGGTTTCAGCTTGGGATTTAGAGTGTCGGACATCCAAAAATGACTACTGAATATTCGGCGTGTGAAGAACTAATGAATCCATGGATTGTATATATTATTATCAATCAACGAGGAAAAGACGAACCTTGTTTTTCAGTAATTGAATCGGTATGAATGACGCCCTAACATCACCAGACGAATCCGGCCGATCGGACAATGGTGGCCAGCCGGCAATGCAGGCAAAGCCGATTCAGGATCTATCTGAGTTTGAGGCTAAGGCAAAGCAAGTTACCAGCCTAAAAACCGGCACGACATCGACATTGGCCGTGTTGAGATGGCCGTTTTCTAAAATCTCGCGTATTGTCGAATGGTTATTCGGCGTAGTTTCAATGATAGGCTTACTCACGATCTGTGCCGCCATTCCGATTTTGCAATTCATGGCATTGGGCTATTTGCTCGAGATATCTACCCGAATCGTGCATCGGAAGAAAGTTCGTGAGGGGTTTGTTGGGATTCGCCGGGCTGCAAGAATCGGAGGATTTGCACTGGGGACGACACTCGTCTGGTTACCTGCTTATAACGTCTCGGGAATATACCATGACGCTCATATTTTGCTAGCCGATGCAGATGAACTTCGTCCATTTGATATCAATCTTTCAATCGTCATCATGCTTACATCCGTCTACACGATGTGGGCCTGGATTCGCGGCGGTAAAATTCGCCACTTCCTGTGGCCTGCTCCTATCCGGTTTTTTAAATCTGTCTTTAAACGCGATTTATATCTCCAGACAATTGAGGACTTTTGGATATTCGCAGCATCACTACATTTGAAAGAGTTATTCGTGCTTGGATTTTGTGGATTCCTGGGAGCTGCAGCCTGGCTTTTCCTGCCGGTGCTTTTATGTATCGGAGGCACTCAGTTACCGGAAGGACTACGCGGACTCGCGACTCTTTTCGGTTTGCCTTTACTGGCATTAGTTCTGGTATATCTACCTATCATGCAGACTCGGTATGCTGTCGAAAGACGATTCAAAGTCTTTTTAGAAATCAAAGAAACACGTGCCGTTTTCAAGCTGGCACCTATCGCACTTTGGATTTCCATGCTTTCTGTCTGGGCTTTTGCACTGCCCGTTTATCTGGCAAAAATCCAATTAACACCAAGAGAAGTGTTTCTGCTACCAACGCTTGTGTTTGTCATCTTTGCCTGGCCGTCACGCATACTGATGGGGTGGGCATATGGACGAGCTTATAAACAGAAGACAAACCGAAATATCATTTCGATCTGGCTAGCAAGATTGGCTATTATTCCAGTCGTTTCTATCTACGCCGGAGTTGTATTTCTGTCACGCTACACTTCTTGGTACGGCGACTGGAGTCTTTTTGAACAACACGCTTTGCTGATTCCTATCCCTTTACTAGGTGGTTAAATCATTACTCCGGGTTAGATGTAGATTCAGCATCGGATTTACCATCGTTCACAGAAGTCTCAGCAGCCACTTTACCCAAGANTCTACAAAGTCCATCTCGAGCATCAAAAAAGCGAACAATTCGTTTTCTTCACCTGACAATCGATTTGTAGGCAACTTAAAAGTTCGATAGGAATCAGCCAGTTCAGAGATAGCAAATTGCAGATATCCGAGTGAAGCGATGACGTTCTCACCATTCGACCAATCTCTAGGGTTGCGTGATTTCTAATGTGGCAAACATTACGAAGCCAAGCCAAAATACCGAAACCACAACACGTTCGACGGGGACGTAATAGAGCAAACCTAAAGGAGTACGTCGGTCGTCCAACTGACCTTACTGCATACCATTCATAATGGCTCATTGAGTAATTAACATAATAGTAAATCATCCGAGAATTGTTTTTTAATTTGACCACGAATGCAGAAGCTCGAACATCAAAAGACGGAGCCGGCGATCAGACAACTTCAGTTACTGATGCGAAGTTTTGGCTTTCTATGCATCGTTGCGTTTATTCCATTTGTGATGCCGGTTGCGTNGATGGATTGGTGCCATCGCCAATTAAATCTGGGCCCCTTCCCTGTAGACAAACCCATCGCGATCTATTTGGCTCGCAGCACTTCGGCCCTATGTGGCCTTTACGGAGCCTTCGCGCTCGTTCTGGCAACTGACGTCATAAAATACCAACGTCTCATTCTGCTTCACATTATGGGGCTATTTTCGATCGGAACTATCGGAACCATGCTGGCTTACCAATGCGGCATGCCTCAGTTCTGGATCTTGACCGACTTCATCAGCATTTCAATAATCTGCCCCTGCAAGTACATCCTATATAAACGTGTCGTCGGGTAATTATCCGACGCTTCAGCGAAAGTGACTGGAAGGCCCTTCTGCATTGGGAAAGCCATGAAGCTATGTAGAAAGATGGCCAAAACTAGCATGATTCACTAGTGGCTATTCGTCTCCCCCTCCTGTCGTCTGCATAATTCACGCTAATCACAGCAAGCTATTTAAATGTTCTTCACGGATTCCCTGTATAATAAAGACGGAATCGGCCCGGGGAAAATCGATAAGCGAAAGTCTGCTCCTATGAATCCATATCAAATGACAGCCCCGCCCAGACGATGGGACCCTAAACTCTCGCCAACAATCGTCAGGCTTTTCAAACACATAAGTCGCTCCAAAGCTAAAACGACCTGTAAGCTGATGGAAGTCAAAGTGGAAAACGTGGAAGTCCTTAAAGAGGCTGTTGCCGCCAATCAGGGAGTTTTAATTACTCCCAATCACTCCACGCACGCAGACCCATACGCGATGAACGAAGTGTCCTATCTCGCCAATCTTCCGTTTTATTTCATGGCGACATGGAACATCTTTGATGTTCAAGGAAAAATTGGACAGTGGGTGTTGCAAAAACACGGCGTATTTAGCGTCGATCGCGAAGGCACCGACCGCAAAGCGATGGAAATTGCTCAGGACATTCTTAAACACAAAAAGCATCCGCTGGTGATTTTCCCGGAAGGCGAAGTTTATCACTGCAATGACCGAGTGACACCTTTTCGGGAAGGAGCGGCTGCGTTGAGCGTGTTTGCCGCTCGTAAAAGTGAACGTCCAATCGTAGCCATTCCCTGTGCCATGAAATACCGCTACACGAAAGATCCGACTCCGGAATTACTGGAGTTGATGACCCGTCTTGAACATTCCATCCATTGGTATTCTCAAAATGCCCTCTCGCTGAGCGAACGTATTTACCGTCTCGGAGGCGCCCTCATGGCGTTAAAAGAATTGGAGTATCTGGGGCAGGTTCGCGAGGGCGCACTGAACGAGAGAACCCGATTCCTTGCCGACAGCATACTCCGACGGCACGAACAAAAATATGAGGTTGCGAAAATCGGCAACACCATTCCAGAGCGAGTAAAAGAACTGCGCCGCCGAACTATCTCGCTCATGGATGATGTCCATGACGAATCAACGGATCAAGAGATTCGTCGCAACCTTGCCGAGTACATGTTGGTTGTTCAGTTATTTAGTTATCCTGGCAACTATGTCGCAGAGAATCCATCCGTGGAACGTATTGCTGAAACACTCGACAAAATGGAAGAAGATCTGCTGGGTATCGAAAGTGCAATTCCACGAGGAGAACGCGCTGCACAAATTCGATTTGGTGACCCGATCATTATTCCATCAGAGCGTAAACGAGGCATCGCAACAGAAATCACTCATCAACTTGAAGGGGCGGTTCAGGCGATGCTAGAAGATATGAATAACGAGGGTTAAATGTCCAAGGCTTTGATATGGCTGGCATTAGTCGCCTCGGCGTGCTTTGAAAACAGGATTCTTACAGCGGCAGAACCACCAGTACCTGAACAACCCCTCACTTTACGTCGCCCGGTCGATCTGGCTCGTAGTGGACAGTGGATGATCGCTGCCAATCATATGGAAGGATCCGTATCGGTCATCGATACGACTCGTCACACTTTCCGGTCTGAAACAAAGCTCGGCGGTCGACTGCGGAGCCTGGCCTCGATGGAAAACCGCAACGTTTTATTGGTCGTGGATGAACAAAACCACAAGCTGATTCCTTGCAATATTGTGCAGGGACATGTGTCAAGCTTTACTCCTGTCGATACCGCTCATACTCCAGTCCATGTGACAATCACCCGAGACGAGCGTCTGGCAAGTGTCAGTTGCTTGTGGGCTAGGCAGGTTCAACTCTTCGATCTGCGAGTCACCAATCCGGCCGTGCATCCGGTCTTAACCTCCACGATCAACCTACCATTCAATCCGGGACTGCAATGGATCACTCCGGATGACAAACATCTGATTGTTGCGGATCATCATGCCGGACATTTGGCGGTCATAAATCTGACAAATCGTAAACTGCAGCGAATCTACCGGCTCGGAATCCACAACATTCGGGGCATGACACTAAGTCCTGATGGCAAGCACATGATGATTACCCATCAACTGTTAAATGATTTAGCTGCCACTGAGCGTCAGCGAGTTTTTTGGGGAACAGTTTTAGAGAATCTCGTTAGAGCCATCCCCCTGAAAGATCTTCTTGAAGTCAACGAAGATGAGCCTGTCGGTCGAACCCTTAAGATTTCTCACTGGCTTCAATATCCGCTAGGTGAGCCCGGTAATGCAGCCGGAGATCCTGGTGAAATCCTGATAACACAGGACAAGGAAATCTTTATCTGTTTTTCGGGCACCAGTCAGGTAGCGCATGAAAAAGATCTGTTTAAGTTGTTACAACGGCATGAAACCGGACGACGCCCGATCGCGATGGAAAGTTCAGAGGACGAATCGAGAATCTACATTGCCAATTATTTCGATGACTCCATTTCGGTTTTTGATCGCCGACAGAACCGTATTGTCGACACACTATCATTGGGGACCATGAAACCCTGGACCGATGCAGACGAAGGCCATGCGTTATTTTTCAATTCCCGTCTTTCGCTCGACGGATGGTACAGTTGCCATAGCTGTCATCCCGATGGACATACGAATGGCCTTTTAAATGAGAATATGAGCGACTTTCAAATCGACTCACCTAAACGAGTCCTTACGCTGCTTGGCTCCGCGCAGACCGGTCCCTGGGCATGGATGGGGAACAAAACTGACCTCAAAAGCCAAATCAACAAATCTATACATGTCACGATGCAAGGAAGCAACAGTAAGTTTGCCACTTCAAAAACGGAAGATGCACTGGTTGCATTTCTGCAAACGCTGAAACCTGCTCCTCCTCTTATGACCGCTAGAAAATCAGATTCTTCCGCAAGTGTCCGTCGGGGAAAGGAACTTTTTCTGCAACGCAATTGTCAGCAATGCCACACGCCGCCAAACTATACCTCGCCAGAAGTATACGATGTAGGGATTCACGATGAATACGGATTAAAGGAATTCAATCCTCCGTCCTTACGTGGAGTTAGCCAGCGAAATCTATTCTTTCATGACAATCGGGCAGCGAATTTGCAGGAGATATTTCTAAAATTCAATCATCCTCAAACAGCTCGAAGAAATGTCGCTCCGCTAACACCTGAACAGGCCACCGATTTAATTCACTTTTTACAGACCTTGTAGACATTCTAAACGACCTGTTTTCTGCAGAATTCGTATCTCTTGATATATAATTAGTGTATTAATTTTTTGAATTCACTGAGAATCTTCATGCCAACGGATCACTCGACATCATCAGATCAGACTCTGGTTGGAGAATGCCTGGGAGACTATCAAATTCTGCGCCGACTAGGTCGAGGTGGTATGAGTGTCGTCTACTTAGCGGAACAGCATTCCCTTAAACGTCGTGTCGCATTTAAAGTCCTTAAGCCTGACTTAGCTAAAGACTCCGTATACGTGAGAAGATTTCACAAAGAAGCTCAGGCCGCAGCGTCTCTTGTACATGCCAACATCGTCCAGATTTATGAAGTCGGTGAAATTGAGGGGATCCACTACATCGCTCAGGAATATATTCCGGGACAAAATTTGGCTCAATATATCCGGCGCAACAGCAGCGTTTCTGTACCGTTATCGATCGTCATACTTAAACAGGTCACCGCTGCGTTACAACGGGCAAGTGAACAGGGGATCACTCACCGTGACATCAAGCCCGAAAACATCATGCTGTCGTCAACAGGCGAAGTCAAGGTTGCTGATTTTGGATTAGCCCGAGTCACAAGTGGTGACCACCATATCGATACAACTCAGATTGGCATCACCATGGGAACTCCACTTTACATGAGTCCTGAACAGGCCGAAGGTGGCGAAGTTGACCCGCGCAGTGACCTTTATTCACTGGGGGTCACCAGCTACCACATGCTTGCAGGGCGACCGCCATTTGAAGGAGAGACTGCACTGAGCATTGCAGTGCAGCATTTAAAACGAGAACCACAACCGCTATCAGAAATGCGAAAGGGAATTCCGGTTGAATTAGCTTCACTGATTATGCAATTACTGGCAAAGGACCCTTCGGATCGTATTCAGCGAGCCAATGAGTTGCAAAGCCAGCTAAAGACGATTCCAGTCACCATTACCGACGACGACTGGCCCTCAGATCTTGCTCATATTGATTGTGATGAAGTTTCGCTAGCGGGTGCCCGAGTGGATGCTACTCAGCAGTTAGATTCGCTCATGAAAACACAAGGGCAACAATTGTTGGAAAAACGATTCAGCCCCCTTTGGTTAACGGTCACTGTTGTTCTGTTTGTCTCAGGGATACTCCTTGGAGGCCTTCCGTATTCCGAAGAACTTCTGCAGGCTCCTGTGGAAGTTACGGAAATAGAGGCTTTCGAAAAACATGATTCGGTGGAAGCACAATATTTTTATGCCTCGGTTATTAATACGGAAGAAGCATATCTGAGTGTTGAAGAATACTTTCCTGTTGGTGACACCCCCGAAAACTATCACTTCGTAACCCTCAGCCATCAGCGAATCGCAGACCTGCACCTCAAATCTGAAAATTACTCTGCGGCCGAAGCGTATTATATGGAACTTTACTATTTAGCTCCTGAAGAGCGACATTTCCGAGCCTATGGGATTGCGGGCCTGGCAAACGTCTACAATCGAACTGCCAATATCGCCCGAATGGCTGATCGACTGATTGAATTGGGTGAGGTACTACCACTGTTAAATGAAGACATTCAGTCCGAAATTATGGAACGGCTAGATACTGAGCTTCGTGAAATTGTTGAGCAATTCCAGGCCGATGCCACACGACAATCCACAGAATCCAATGCACCCAACTCGCCAATGGACGAAAACCAGACCGGCCTGACCTCTGCGTTATACCGCCAGATTTCTGAATTCTCCAAAGCATTTTCGGAACTCCCTAGTTTCCAAGACGCCAGTGCTGGTTTTCAGGACGAAGTCATCAATAGATTCGAAGAATTGCAGAAACTGCTTAGAGAACAGGAACAGAAAGAATCTGAGAACATTGACGAATTTGAAGGCGGAAACGAGTTTAATTCTGGGAACGCATCCTCGCCCTAAGATCCGGCCATGGTGTCAGCTAACGCTACTTAGACGTTTCGATTTGCAGCAGTTGATTTAGGCTGCCTGACTTAAATCCGTTCAGGTCTATCGTCACGAATTGAAACCCTAGCTCCCGCAGGTGCCGCTCAAGGATTTCACGAAGGTCGCTGGCCGTGAGTTGCTCGATGTTTTCCGGCGGGACTTCGACTCTTGCCAGATCCCCCTTGTGATAACGAACGCGAACCGGTTCAATCCCCTGTTCTCGTAGGAACTGCTCGGCCTGATCAATCATCTGCAACCGCTCCGGCGTCACCTCCTCTCCATAGGCAACTCGACTGGACAGACAAGGGCTAGCCGGCTTATCCCAAACAGGCAGATTCCAATAGCGAGCCATCGCCCGCACACCGGCTTTGTTGATTCCGCATTCCGCCAGTGGACTGCGAACCTTATTTTCTGTGGCTGCCTGCAATCCGGGACGGTAGTCTCCCAGATCATCCGTATTTGTTCCATTGAGTAAGGTTTGGCCATCAAGCGAGTGCGCAAGAGCCGCCATTTGCCCGTAGAGTTCAGACTTACAGTGATAGCAGCGATCGCCCTGATTCTGAATATAGCTGGGATTAGAAAACTCTGTCGTTTGCAGTACTTGATGCTGAATACCAATGAGCCCCGCAAATTGTCTAGCTTGTTCGAGCTCTCCTGAGGCTAGGCTGGGGCTCTGAGCTGTGACTGCAAACGCCTTGTCACTTAATGCCAGAAAGGCCGCTTTGGCGACTACCACACTATCCACTCCCGCGGACATCGCGACTGCACAACCATCAAACTGAGAAATGAACGAAACAACAGTCTCGATCATTTCGAGAGTCTGTTGCTCGTCATTGGTTAATTCGATAGACATCGAATAAAAAGGCCTCCGCCGCAATGCCGTGGTAGAGAGTTTTGTGAGAGCCCGTGTAACCATAAAGGTGGGAACCTGGA
>PBCP01000066.1 GCA_002717145.1 Planctomycetaceae bacterium
ACTAATAACTGCCTCGCATCAATATGAACCTCTCATGAGCTTAGGTTGGCCTGGCCTCATGTCAACATGTACAAAACTTCGATAAATAATCACAGTAAGACCATGAGCTAATGCTTGTTCAATCAATTCATACCTCTGATAATCATTAGAGCAAGCAATATCTGCTGCTAAACCTTTAGTATGATAAGAGTTTTTCGCCCCACCAACGTCCTTGTTGTGTTTGGCGCATCTGTATCCTGACGTGATTAGGAACGGGAAGTCCACTTGTGCTCGCATTTTAAATAATAATTCCAAGAATCTTTCATCCATGAATTGATTAGATTCTTTACAGGAATCATAACTGCAACGACAAGAGAACTCTTCCATCTTAAAAAATGGAGACTTCATTTTTTGAAACCTCCAAGTTGCAATGCAAGCTTGATAAGCTTCAGTACCTTGATGACAGTATCGTCCCAAGTTGCTTTAGTTTTTTTGGCTAGTGGCTCTAGGACAGTGATTAAAAGTCCTAAGAGGAAAGAGATTGGAGCGAATAATAACTTCTTCATAACAGTACCCCCTCTTTTAAGCTTTGCGCATATTATAGCACAAAATGACCTCGCTTAAAAAAAGGGGGCTAGGTACGTGGCTACCTTACTGTTGTCTGAACTCAAAATTAAAATTTAAAAATCAGACAAAAAGCATCGTATAAACCAATGATACTAGACTAGATCTTCTTCTTCAACTTCTAAACCTTCGATCCATTCTTTTACTGGACCTTCAAGTAAATCTACTGCCATGTCATCGAACTCTGTCTCTGTAAGTCTAGCTGCCTCATGAAGTGCCTCAAACATTAGGTCCTTATTGGCTTTTAAGAATTTTACTACCCACGGATTAAGCTCTAAATCCATAACGATCTCCCTTTATGTTATAATGATAAAATCATTCTAACACAGGAGGAAAAGATGCAAATAGAGACAGAACTATTAATTTTCTTTTTGACTGTGGTACTGACTATCGTTGGTTATTTCCTGAACAGAATCCTTGCAAGGATATCCATCTATGAGGATAAACTAAACGAGCATAGTACACTTATTGCCCTGAATAAACAGTCGATTCAGGACATAAAAAAAGCCGCATAGAGCATTTCTATGCGGCTCCTAAGTGTTCTTGCGGAGACACGCAGTTACCTGGAAGTAAATGCGTCACTGGGGGGGATCAATCCCTCAGTCTTCGGTTTTGTGTCTTTAGACATTTGTGTTTTAGCACTTTCAATATTAACACATTCGTCCATTTTGTCCAATAGGTACTTATGAATGTCTTTAATCATAGAGTATTTAAACTCTCTGCCTTCTAATGCTCTGACTAACAAAGCTAACTCTTCTCGTGTAATTGTTGTTTCCATTTTACGGCCTATAATCTGGTAATGAATTAACAAAAGTCACCATCGCAGGTGAACATAAATTTGTGATACGTTCTGGACCACCGCCACTAACTTCGATGAACTCCAGTCCATCCTCAGTATCTTTAACTGCCAATGCAAAACCTGCAAAGCCAGTATAATCGCTAGGGACATCTGTTAGCTGAGTAAAGTTTACAAGTGGCACATGCTTACGTGCGCTTAAGTTTTGAGTAGCCATGCCACCTCCTAAAGTTTATTAAAGAATGGCTCAAGCATCCAATCACCATAGGGATACTCGTCTGATCCTTCAGGGTGGAAGATATAATCTGTGCCTGCGTAACTAAAAGGCGCACAGAAAACTTTGCCGTTATCCATTACAACACCACCAGTGAAATTATTATTACTTGAAGGTGGAGTACCGCCATTTTCCCAAGAATTACTCTCAGGATTATATATGTAACTTGTACCAGTGTAACTGTACGGCACACACAAAACTTTACCATTTGTCATTAAAGTTGCGCCTTTGAATTTATTAGTGCCGGAAGGTGGAGTAGCACCATTTTCCCAAGAATTACTATCAGGATTATATATAAACTTTGTATCATTGTAACTAAACGGTGCGCAAAAAACTTTACCGTTTGGCATTAAAACCCCACCCCTAAATTTACCAGTCCCTGAAGGCTGACTACCACCAGTTTGAAAAGAATTAGTATCAGGATTATAAATATAGCTTGTGCCAGTGTAATTATACGGTACACAAAACACCTTGCCATTAGGCATTAAAACAGCACCAGAAAATTTACTACTGCCTGAAGGTTGAGAGCCACCATTTTCCCAAGAATTACTATCAGGATTATATATGTATGTAGTACCATTGTAACTATTAGGGACACAAAACACCTTGCCGTTAGGAAGTAAAACCCCAGCAGCAAATTTATAACTACCAGAAGGCAGAGTACCACCATCCTCCCAAGTATCTGTGTCAGGATTATATATGTAAGTTGCGTTCTTGTAATTAAACGGTACACAAAAAACTTTACCGTTTGGCAACATAACACCACCAGAGAATTTATCACTACCTGAAGGTGGAGTAGCACCATCTTCCCAAGAGTTTGTACCTGGATTATATATGTATGTAGTACCATTGTAACTATTAGGTATAGCGAAAACTTTATTGTTATTCATCAAAACTGCGCCTTGGAATTTACCACCACCTGTAGGTGGAGTACCGCCACTTTCAAAACTATTATCGCCTGATCTTGGTGTACCGATACTGTAGTTACCTCTGGTTGTACCGAACTGAATTAGCGGATAAATATCTACCATGTCCTGAACAGACTGCGAACAGTTGGTCGTTACACGAGGAGGTGGCCCACCACCACTGCTTACTTCTGCGTAAGTAAGTCCGTTTTCATTATCGTTTACAACTACTGTTTTTTCAGCTTGAGCTTCAAAGGAATCTACATCGTTCATGCCTTGTAATGTAGTACTATCAGGAGTTGGTAGCCTATCGCTTAAATTTTGTGTAGCCATGTTATCTCCTAAAATTTGTTCCAATAAGGCTCATTCATCCAAGTTCCGAACTCTGTACTATCATTCTCGCCAGGGTCAAAGATATAATTTGAACCGTTAAAGTTGTTTGGAGCACAAAACACTTTACCGTTTGGCATTAAAACTCCGCCATAGAATCTACCACCACCAGAGGGTGTAGAGCCGCCACTTTCCCAAGCGTTAGTCTGTGGATTGTATATGTAAGTTGTACCACTGTAGTTAAAAGGAACACAAAATACCTTGCCATTATTCATTAAAACTGCGCCATTGAAATTACCGCCACCTGACGGAGGAGTACCACCATTTTCCCAAGCGTCTGTATCGGGATTATAAATATACTGCGTGCCAGCATAAAAATATGGCGCACAAAAAACTTTGCCGTTTGGTAGTAAACAACCGCCTTGGAAGTCACTAGAAACCGAAGGCAGGGTTGCTGCTGTTTCAAAATTTTGAGTGTCGGGATTATAGATATACTGCGTTCCAGTATATAGGGACGGAACACAAAAGACCTTACCATTTGGAAGTGCAACTGCACCTATAAAATCACCTCCGTACTGACTGGCATTTCCAGATGGCCATGTACCACCACTTTCAAAACTATTAGTGGCTGGGTTAAAGATAGAAACTGATGACAAATTACCAGCAGGAACACATAGAACCTTACCGTTTTTCATTAAAACGGCTGTTTTAAATCTAAATAGAGCAGATGGAGGTGATCCTCCATTTTCCCAGCTACCAGTAGTGGGGTTATAAATGTACTGTGTGCCAGTATATGAATAAGACGCACAAAACACCCTACCGTCTGGAAGTAAAACACCACCAAAGAACTTAGAGCTGCCAGCAGGTGCAGAATCCCCACCGCTTTCAAGAGCATTTGTTTCAGGATTGTAAATATACTGCGTGCCAGTGTAGTTGTAAGGCACGATAAAAACTTTACCGC
The DNA here is from genome assembly GCA_002717145.1 of Planctomycetaceae bacterium. Lineage (GTDB taxonomy): Bacteria > Planctomycetota > Planctomycetia > Pirellulales > Pirellulaceae > UBA721. Next base: position 3,870 of record PBCP01000066.1, read on the forward strand.
TAGGCAATACGACCGCACCACCACCCCAAAAATTACTAATAGGTTGAGTAGGGCCACTCTGAAACTCATTTACTGGTGGTATTGTTGGTGCACTACCTGAGCTAGAAAAGGTGCTGATGGTTTCATACCCAACAGCATCCTCTGCAATAGTTACTTTTAAAGTTTCTCCAGCATTACCTGCGTAGGTAGCTGGAGTATCTGTTAAGGAAGTGAAGGTACTAGTTTTTGCACTAGTACGATCACTTAAGTTTTGTGTTGTCATTAGCCACCTGCATATGGATCTTTAGTTTTCCATTCACCATCAACATAGAAAAGCACCAACCAACAATGGTCAACGTCCATATTGATATCGTCATATCCGTCGATAGTATCACTACCAGCGTTTAGTAGCACATTATATGTTCCGAATTTATAATTAATATCATAAACAGAAATACTCATGCCTGTACTTCCGGCAGGAAGATTAAGAACATTATGCGCAGGGTTACTCTCATCTGGTTTAACCAGGTAGGCTTTACCATCTTCAAGAGTAGGAACTCCACCAGTGAGATCCATTAAAGTAGGAGTTAAACCACCTGCAATCCCATCTGGAATCTGATTAAGCTCAACTTTACCATCGGCATCTAGTGTTGCAACACCATTAGCTGAAGCTTTCTCACTACTATCTAGTTTTGCATTTAATGCGCTGTTTAAATCTGTCTGATCTGAAAGCGTACCAGAAACATTACCCCAAACCGCAGTCTGGTCCGTTAGTTGTACGTAAGTAGAACCTGACCATCTGTAGATGTAACCAGTGTCGATCGCAACATAGATTTTATCGGCTGCGCCTGTTGCTGGAAAAGAAGCAAGGTTAGCATATTCTTCGATGTCAGAAACATACGATGGTAACTGGCTTGTAGGTACTTTACCTTGTGCATCTAGTTCAGCAAGTCCGTTAGCTGTACCCTTAAGTGTACTATCTAACTTTGCATCCAGTGCAGATTGTTGTAGGCCAGAGACAGGCTTATCAGCATCGGCAGTGTTATCTACATTACCTAAGCCAATTACATTTTTATTTAAAGCCTGGAACGTCTTATCACCACGATAGTATTGACTTGTAGTTCCTGCTGTTATTGTAGGCTCTTTGCCTGCAATGTTAGTAGTGTTTGTATCAATCTGATCTAACTGAGACTGCGTTGCAAACTTCTGAACACTAGTTTCATCAGTGATATCATCCGCATTGTAATCACCATACTGTGCAGTAATTGCACCCGTTCTACCAAATACCGAATTTACTGGAATAGTAACTTCACTAGGAGCTTCAATCCAGGATCTTGCACCGGCTGTTGTTGAACTAAGTATGTATCCATTACCTGCCGGATTACCTAGATCATCTTCTTTTGTATTTATGTTACTAGCGTTAGTACCGATTGCGCTTGTGTTTGTACTTATGTTACTAGCGTTAGTACTTATGTTACTCTGGTTAGTACTAATCTGAGCCAGGTCACTTGAGTTTATGAACTGGTTTACCGTACCTGATGTAGATATTTGATCCGCATTATAATCATTGTTTTGCGGAGCTACAATCCCAGTACGACCATTCCAGGAATCAACTGCACCACCGCCACCACCTGAAGGAGCTGGAACCCAGGATCTAGTACCCGAGGATGTAGAAGATAGTATGTAACCACTTTGTGACGGATTACCTAAGTTACCTTCTTTTAAAGCAAGTGCAACAGTAGTAGCATTTGAAAGTGGTTTATTAATGTCGGAAGTGTTATCGACATTATTTAAACCCACAGCATTTTTATTCAGTGTTTGAAAAGTCTTATCACCACGGTAGTAGTCTGTGATAGAAGCACTAGAAATAGCAGGCTCTTTGGTAGAGATATCGCTCGTATTCGCTGCGATCGCAGCCTCATTAGTACCAATATCGGTAGCATTACTAGCAATGTCGCCAGTATTTGTAGAAATATTTGCTGCATTAACACTTATATTACTCGCATTTGTATCAATCTCAGCAAGCTTTCCTGCTGTGATATATTTATTAGTCGCACCTTCAGTAACCTGGTCGGTGTTATAGTCACCATTCTCAGCAAGTACGGCTCCTGTTCTTCCGAACACAGAAGAAACATCACCGCCGCCTCCACCTGATCCACCGGACATTGGAACCCAGCCTCTTACACCAGAAGTGGAAGAAGAAAGTACATAACCAGATACACTTGGATTACCTAAGTCATCTTCTTTATCTGCTATGGCAGATGTATTGGCACTAATATTACCAGTATTAGTAGAAATATTAGTAGTGTTGGTAGCAATCGAGGATGAGTGAGATAGTATGGTTGCAGAGTTACCAGAAATATTAGAACTATTAGTACCAATAGCAGATGAGTTAGTAACAATACTTTGTTCTGCACTATCCAATTCCGATCCCAGGGTAATAATCCCTGACTGATTAGTAGCAATCTGATTAAGTTCAGCTTGCGTAGCAAATTTATTTATAGTGTTAGAGTCGTCTATGTCATCTGCGTCAACATCAACACTTGAGCTTGTATTTACCCAGCTATTACTAGCTGAATCATATTTTAAGAACTGGCCGTCTTGTAAATTACTCACAACAACGTCAGTCAAATCACCTACGGACTGAGCAGTTAGGTTAGTAATAACCCCATCACTCGCCATTTTTTTATAATTACCACTTGCATCAATCCACAGTATCCAAGATCCAACCGGAGGAGGATTTACTGGAGTATCTGAGGACGGGAGATATAATTTACCGGCCAAGATTCACCTCGAAAATAGAGTTTAGCTAAAACTAGTTTAGCTAAACTCCACTCTAAAGTCTACAAATTAGCCTGAAACTAGCACCGTGTAATCACCTGCCACTGAGATCGTAATTGTCGCAGTTGAACTGGACGTACCTACGAAATCTGGAATAACATGATTATCATTGTCATCGAATACTGTAACGTGAACATACTTTGAGCCTAAGTTATGCGTGATAACCTTAGCTTCACCTGCTGTCCAAGTCGCAGTTGAAAGTACACGAACCATGTAATCATCAGCTAACTTAGCTGCTGTGATTGTACCGTCTGCAATATGTACGTTATCAATTGAACCATCTACATATTGAGCTGAATCGACAGAGTTTGCGCTCATGTGTGCCAAGTCGATTGCGCCATCTGCTATGTGTTCAGAGTTAACTGCATCATCTTGGATATTATCACCGTCAACACAGTCTTCACAAAGCTTCTCATGAGTAACTGCCGCATTTGCAATGTGAGCAGTGTCAATTGAACCATCTACATACTGATCTGAGTCTACAGAGTTTGCACTCATATGCTCAAGATCAATCGCACCTGCTGCGATATGCTCTGAGTCAACTTGATCGTCAGCTATTTTAGCTGAAGTAACCGCATCTGCTGCAAGCATTGCAGTTGTAACACCCAGGTCCTTAATGCTTACATTGTTAGAACCATCTATCTCGATAGAAGAATCATCAACACGTACATCTACTGAACCATCAGACTCACCGTTTGTACCGATACCGTTGTTGATAGATATCGCACCACCTGCAACAGCAGCAAGATCCGCATCCATCTTTTCTAAAGCATCACCGATATCAGTCGGATTAGTGATTCTTGCCCAAGAGTAAGACTCAAGAGGAATATCACCGGCGTTGATTTGAGTAGCACCAGTACCCCAATCAATCATTGTGTCTTTAATCTGGTCAGCACCTACATTAAACACACCAGTTGTAGCGTTGTAAGTTAAGCCTGCACCGGCAGAGAACATTGCTCTGATAGTATCTACGTTCAGGTCAACTTGCATACGAGTCATATCAGCAGCACCACCTGCCGTACCGCCATTATGGATATAACTACGTTTGGTCTGGTCAGTTGCACCCGTCATAATGAGTATGTCACCTTCTTCTAGTCCGGCGAACTCAGTGGCGTTGTTAGAGATATAGTCTGCTAAGTCAGTAGCGTCAGTGTTTACAGTTACGTCAGTCAATAGTAGAGAAGATACTGAGATTTCGTTACCTGAGATACTTAGTAAAGAAGAAGAACCGGCAGCTACGGTTAGGTTATTCGACTCAGCCTCAGTCTCAAGTGCTTGGAGTGCCGCTTTGACGGTGCTGTTGTCAGCAATAGTAGTTCCGGTAAATGTACCAAGATGAGTAGCATTTTCAGCCACACCGCTTAAAGAAATAAGGTCATCTACATTACCATCAATCTCTGTAACCGTAACAGCATTTGCATCTGCCTTAGTTTCAAGTGCCTGAAGTGCTTCTTTAATCGTACTGTCGTCGTCAATAGTTGAACCACTGAACTCGCCAAGATTACTAGCATTTTCAGCTACACCACTTAAAGAGACAAGGTCATCTACATTACCATCAATCTCTGTAACTGTTACAGCGTTAGCGTCTGCCTTAGTTTCGAGTGCCTGGATGGCAGCTTTGACCGTTTGATTGTCGGCTATTGTTGAACCTGTGAACTCGCCCAGGTGAGTAGCATTTTCAGCCACACCACTTAGAGTGATTAGGTCATCTACATTGCCGTCAATTTCATCTACGTAAGTTTTTACTGCGGAAGAAGATGCGATCTTGTTAGCAGTACCTGCTAAAGTTTCTTCGACTTCAACGGCTAGACCAGACGTAGTATTAAGGTATGGAACGCTACCAGCCGTACCAGAGTACGTGATATTACTGTGGCCAGCATCAGGTATGTTAATGCCGTCACCGTAGTCATCACTAGAGGTAGTGATTAGATCAAATGCACCAGAACTTGCCATTGACAGGGAAGCATTGTCAGCAGGCTCAGATGAGAAATCTGCATCAGAACTTAAAAGCCATAAAGCCCAGTAACCGTTTTCATCGTCGTAACCTAAGATTTTTCTACTAGTGCTGTCCATGTAGAAGTACTCAGTCCAGTCCGAATCACCGCTATGAGTAACTTTTGCAAGTGAAGAAGCAGGTACATGAGCTGCTGTGTCATCTACATAGTCATCCTTAGCAGAACCGATTAGTTCACGATGTGAAGAAGTTGCTGTGAAAGTCTCACCACCTTCGATATAACCTGCCTGAGAGCCAGTCGCATTTAGGTCAGCGATAAAGTCAGTAGCGTTTGTAGCATTGTCTAAATCTACTGCTATCCACTCGGAGTCAGTAGCACAATAAGCAACGAATATTTTATCAGTACTATTCCAGTAATAGTAATGGAACTCACCACCAGTACTGCCAGTAGCCCATGTAAAGTTATCACCGGATCTTATTAAGTAACCAGTGTACTTTAGTACCGATACTTGTACGTCTAAGTTGTTGTTAGTACAGTCTAGTGTTAGTTTTTGCATTGCTTCAGGAGCAGCATTGTAGTGTAAAGTAGCACCAGATTGATTAAATCTAGCTTTTAGTTTTACACCCGAAGAATTTTTAACAATATTGTAAGCTACGTTGAAATAAGAAGTCTCACCAGATACAGTAATTTGATCTAGTACAGCACCTTCTTCAGATAATATTACGTTTAGTGATGCACCATCGACTTCAATAGTACCAGTTGATGATAGTGATTGGTGTTTTGTCGCAAGTCCAGATGTGTACTGAGAAAATTCAATAACTTCACCTGCTGCCGAGCCTGCGCTAATATTTTTTATCAGCGCATCGTCCATGTCCAAATCGACGAGGATCTTCTTAGCCATGATATCTCCTTTATAATGATAGTTTCGGACATTATATCACAGTTAAGGTCGATCCTATTGGCACATTTGAACGAATCATTAATTTTTTTCTGGAAAGGTGTATTACTTCAGGCTCTAGTTCTTGCCCGGCAAGACTTAGCATCTTATGGCTTGGGTGTCTATCCAGTCCATGATGCACAATGTAGAAATACATTTGGCGTTTACTGTCATAGCTCCAGATTACGTTATGATCTCGGCCACTAAAGGTGCTTGCAAGTGTGTATTCCATGCTTGCCGGGTTACGATCAACTACATAAGCCCAGTCACCACTAAGAGTAAGATCGCCATAAAGGTAGAAGTCAGCAGCCGATACTAGCTGTTGGTCCCTTTTAACCTGATACTCTTCATTAGACTGAAGCGCATAAATATTTGTACGGTTGCTAGTCACTGGGTTATTAGTGTTAACAAATGCCCAGTCACCAGTGAGCGTGAGATCCCCAGCCAGGTAGAAATCTTCAGCAGAAACTAGCTGCTGAGTAGACATTACCTGATAGTTATCACCTGCAATCACTGCATAGACATTGGTACGTCCACCGACTGTACTTGGATCTACGAAGGTTAGGCCAGTTTCCGCAACATTAACAGTAACCAACTCACCAGCATGCGCTACGTAATCTTCTGGAGTATCGGTAAGTCCGGTGAAAGTCTCGCTTCCACCAGAACCACCACCACCAGAGCCACATGTAATTTTAGGATCAAATATTTTAGTAGTAGACATGAACTCTCCTAGACTGGCATTACTCTTTCAGCAACATTTAAAGTGCCTGAACTACCATCACCGGCAGTCCAAACTAATCTCACTTTGCCAGCGTAAATACTTTGTTCTGGAATAATAATCAGAAAGTCTGTATTTAATCCAACATCTACCGTGATCGGCTCGCAACCTGCAAGGTCCGTCCATACATCATCAATAATAGAAAGCTGAACCTTAAGCGTACCTACCGGAGTACCGGAGGTAACTTGTCCTTGGTAGCTTAGACATTTAACCCAGCGATCATACTCCCTAACTGGACCATTCACGCTGTTGATTAAATTTTGATTCTCAAAGTACCAAGTAACTACTGCCTTATTTAACCTGGCAATCCCAGTCTTTACTGTCATCGTAAAACCACCAATGAAACTGTTGCAGAACTTGCGCTAGTAATTGTTAAGTTATTAGAGTTAGAAATCTCTACGTCCACCGGAACTTCCTCCCAGTCACCCTCATCATACACTGCAACTTGTACCAAGTTTTGATCCAAGTTATGAGTAACAACATAAGGAACTCCAGCAGTTAAAGACACTCCGGTTTCTTCATGCCTACGAGGATTAACCAGTGCAGAAACTGCATTATTAAAGTCTGTACTTACAGTACTACCTCCAAAAGCCTCGAAGCTACTAATGACATTTAACTGTCGGTATAAATCGTCAAGCGCATCCTGCACATAATTGATACCTGCAACGAAAGCATCATACATTCTGAAAGTAACTTTTTGGAAAGTAACTGTAGTATCTGTAGGGTATATTTCTTTATCGTACCATTTAGAAACTATAAGTCCGCTATATGAGCCTACAACTGAGTTATCGTTTGGAGTGTTAGTAGGTGATCCTTGTATACTATAGGCACTTAGATCATCAGGCGCGCCATCAAGTTCAGATCCAGTTGGGTCAGCATAGTGGACTTTGAAATCTGGGTATACAGTTGAGTTATAGAAGGAGTCTGCGCCAGCCGGATCTTCATTGTAGAATGATGTTCTTACAATACCTGAAGGTAATGCTTCAGTATTAGAATAAGCATAGATAAACTCTCCAGACTTATATCTTTCGATGTTTAGAATATATGCCTGCTCCGCAGCCTGTTCCTCCTCAGTAAAATATTCTCCATACCCTACACTGGTACACATATCCACAGTTCCTTCATTAATATTTACTGAAGTCTCTATCCAGGGGATTCCTGACTCATCTTGTGGCAAGGCTTGGAGGCCAGCAACATCACTAAATTTAATTACTTTGGACGGATCAAATGCAACACTACTATCGGAATAGTCAATTGTTAGTTCGCCACTTAGCCAACCATCATTAAGGGCATCCCCCAAAGATACATCACCTCCGGTCCAAAGATCGACATCGGCAGGACCATTAGCTGCTTGGAAATAGCCAAAGTAATAAGTTTCTTGCTGACCATTAGCCTCTTTTAAAACTAGATCAGAAATACCTAGAGTAGTTTCATGTGTGGCATTTAGGTCAAAATCTGGAACTACAGTAGTAGCAATAAGAAGTTGCCCTGCCGCTGTGCCTTCTAAGTTCGCACTATAAGCAAATAAATTTTTACCTAGAGTAAAACTAGGAGTATAATTTGTACTGTAATTATATGGCAGTGTTAGGGTGAAAACAAATTTCATATTGTTAGCAGGTCCAGAACTTACTACCGTACCTAAGCCCATTGCTGAAATAAAGTACATAGTCTGAGTATCACTAAATACATCACCAGTAAAAGTACAGTTCTTCTTGGGTAGAATATTAGGTACAATAGGTACAAGGGGATCAGAAACATCATAGCTAACGGTATTGTTTATAGCCTGAGCAAGATTAAAGACATCTTTGTTACCCTGGAAAGTGAGAAAAAAGGTAGTAAGAAATAGCTTATTATCATCTATATGCATAGCTAAACCTGGAAGTGTTGTCGCACTAATACTTCCGTCACGCTCATTATCAAGATTATGTCGGTCTAAAAAACAGTTACCGCCAGCTTCATCAACAATTTGCGAATCTATCCTTTCGCATTCTATTCGATCCTCGGCTCCTCCAAAAGCTGTTCCAAGGTATACTCGATAGAGGGTGCTTACCATTCTAGTTTTATTGTTAGCAAATTGAGAAAAGGTAAGTCCCATGAATACCCTACCATCTTCCGTTTCTTCTAGTAATGCTTGACAATCCAAGTACGCGAAGCCGGTAAATACAAAGTCTACACTGAGAGGATACCCGGTGTACGGACCAGAAACAAGGTTAGGCCACTGTACGGTTGTCTCACCGCTCTCTAAAAATTCTTTGGTGAAGCCAGTTTTTATATTTACCACAACAAACAAATAGCCCATTGCAGTACGATTTATACCAGATGCTTTATATCTAAGACCACCCACTACAAGGTAGTCTCCCTTCATAGAAGAGGTTTGCCAGTCAACGTACTCATTTATAGTCTGCGTCCATACACCAAAAAAGCTGTCGAACTCGCCTTTAGACTTATTATATTTAGCAATTTCTATCTCAGTACTTGTAAGTGTATTAGTAATTCTCCACTTCCATCTGTTGTCAAAAGAAGTACCCGTTTGATTACCCTTAAACCTTTTAGACTTAGAGTAACTAGCCTCTCTATTTAGAACATACTTATAGATCTGAGAGGTGCGATTTACACCAGTGTAAGTATCCTCTAAGACTTCATTTTCCATATCGTTAGAAACTGTGTTGATATTTATATCAGTAAACAATGGATCACCATTGGCAACTACTGAACTAGATGCTGTACCATCCTTATTAAAAAAGGTAGTAAGATCGTAGGTGCTTAAGTTTGCAGAGTCTTCATTAGAGTAAGTATAGGAAACTCCCCCTACACAGTTCTGACCATTAACATCACGCGTTGGACCTGCCTGGACGTTATCTATCTTGAAATTTAAGTCGGCAAGCTGAGTATCCCTTTCAGACTCAGCATTTTGTAGATACTCCATCCATTTATACACTGAAAAACGCAAGTAATTTACTTCATTTAAGTTTGGCTTTTCTCCAATGCCATCCACCAGCCCCCAGCCATATCTTTTATGCTGGGTCGTAGGTTCGCTTTTTAATGCCGAGGCATCTACAGCCCAGGATAAATCATAATCAGGTTTTGTTGCCATGTTCTATGCCTTTATAATAATGCTAACTGTCGCGTTAGTAGCACTTTCAATGGTTAATGAATTAGTATCTACAAGCACTTTAGTAACCGTGTGTAATGAGTTACCACTGTATGCTTTTAATACTACCAATTTTTCTCCAAGATTGTGAGTAATTGTTACTGGAGTACCTGCTGTCATTACAATATTTTCTTGCAGGTGAGTCTTATCAGTACTAAAACTACTTACAAAAGTTTCAAAAGCCGGATGAGTTGCAGTGCCACCAAGGAAATTAAAATCCAGAAGTGGAACATTCCTAGTACCATCAAAGCCAGAAATCAGAGGGTAGAGATAATTTAAAGCAAAATTAACTGACTTACCATCCATAGGGGATTTGGAAACCGTAGCTTCGACTTGAGGTTGATTAGCATTATCGTAAATTACGTAAGTTTCGTTCTCAACCGTCGCAGGGTCCCATCGTCCTGTAAAGCTAAGCTGGAAAGTATCGCCTTGCGCAGCAGTTACATCTCGGGAAGTTTTGCCAGTAAGACTTGCAACATCAACTCCGTTTTGTAGTAACGATAGCTGGCCATCAAGTTGCCAGATAGCTTTAGGAGGCATTAAAAATAGCTTACTTACAGTAGCACTTGAAAGTCCTACATCATTTAGAGATACAATATCTGACTTGAAAGCGTAAGTGATTACACTGTCGGACCAAGCTGCGAAGCCTGTTCTCATAACTGGAAACTCATTAAATCCATTAAAGCCTATGTTTGTAACATCGCCCATTTGTCCATAAGTCACCATCAGGTTTCTACTCTCAGTACTTATACGGTAGTCAGCACTACCAATAGTAGGTTGCCAGGTCGTGCCACACTCTTCAATACCAAGACTATTACCTGTCTTACTAATTAGAACGGTATTTAGCGTGCTATTTGTAGACTGGGTAGGGGTAGATGAAATATCAGCTAGATAAAGCATAGGTCTACTTCTATCTGAAGATACACCTCTTAAAGTAAAATACATTTTAGTGCCAAGATACTTATCTTTTTCAAAAGGTCTAGCGAAGGAACTAATACCTGTAGAGTTACCACCTCCACCATTATTGCCTATAAGGCCAATACCGAGTTCCGCTTTGTGAAAACTTGGACCGCTTAATAGATACCCCTCGTTGTCCAGGTTATAAAGCATGAACAACCACTGATCAGTTACATCTATGTTTCCAGTAATAGAGTATTGCATCCCAACAATAGCGCGATTTCTATCTTCTTGAGTATCGACAAAAGACGTACCTGATCCATTTATAGCCAATTGGGTATAATCCTCTGAAGTACCAGCATTGATATCGTCGTAGGAGGTTTCAAACTCTCTATCGACGGTATTCCAACTGTTAATAACATTATTAAGCTTCTGTCCCCACTGATAGTGTTTCATCTTCCAACCAAGGTCGTATACTATTCTAACGCCGCTAGGATTCTTACTGTTATAACTAGCTGAATCACTGTAGATATAACTTCCAAAGCCAGGAAGAGTATCGTCGTCAGCCATCTTCACGCCGTTTCTATATATATCGAAATAGTTAGTGTTAGTACCGTCAGTGTAACCACCTTGAAGACGAATCGCGACATCGTAACTGTTGGTAATACCAGTTGATGTACTTTCGTTAGTAGTAGGATCAATTATGTTGTAGTCATCTTTAAAATTACATCTGAACTCCCAACTATAATTGTTGTTACATTTCATAAAGAAAGATGCTCGACCACCATAAAATTCAAAAGCTTGTCGGATTCTCTGCTCGAAAGCATCTCGCTGCTGTTGGTTTTGAAAATAAAACATAACATAGGAGTAATGATAACCTGAAGAGGCAGTACCAGTCACACCCCTGATACGGTTGTTCCACTTTTGATTATTAAGTGGGTTAAAATAGTAGAAAGCGTTTGTATCTATAGGCTTAGCAGTCGCAGTGACAACTATAGAATGTGATTTCTTGCCATCATCAAGAGTTGCACAAACTGGTTGCGCACTCCAAGCCTGGATTTGCTCAGGGAAACTTCTCTGTTCGCCAAAGATAGATGGAATCCTTATCTCTCCACTTTGGAGATTATAATAAGTGGCTGCGAAGCCTACATACTCTGGTTGATCATTCTCTACATATGTATAGAAAAGACCATCCCCTACTGCATGGAAGAACTTCCTAGTTCCGGCGTTATCAGCATAAGGTATTGCGAACTCATACGTTGTACCTAAACGAACCATATTTAGAGTAAGCATATCTAGTTCCCAGAACTCCATAAACTCCGTGTAGACATCATACGTACCAATATCATTATCTATAACTTCTTTAGAAACAGTCTGTAAATCATGATCGAAAAAAGTTACTAGTATATATAACTTATTACCTAATCTACAGATCATATCTGGTCCAGATTTACAGGTAAACCCTCCTTCAGTATTGTCCACTATAGTATATAGAGAGGAAATATCTTTTTGCCCAATCGTCGCATACTTAGCAGGATCATTCTTAGGAAAGCCATGAATATCTATTATATTAGTACCTAGCGCGCCGGTATTCCTATCGAAACCTTCGATACGCACATGATACTCCAGTCCCATACTTCCATCACTATAGTCCTTACCTCTATCGGCAGTATAGTAAACACCATCATTCTTATCGTAGATCCTTGGAGAGCAAAACATATCATTATTCTGAGTAAGGCAATTCTGACTTGGACCAGTTACTTGTTCTGTTAATCGCCAGTCTTCAAAGTTATCTGGTGTTCTTTTGAACGCAAGGTACTTGGAAGAGTCAGCACCGCCATAGCTACTATCTCTAGGATCAACAGTACCTTCCGATGCGCTACTAGACATATCAAAAGTCTCAATCGTAACACCTGGAGGTGGTGGATCATAGTAGGTTACTAAGTTAGAATCTAAAGGATCAAGCCTAGCATTGATAGCCTCGATCTGTGCCTTCTCAGTTACCGTTATTTCCTCTTTCCAGTAGTCTATATACTTAACTACATTATTTCTCCAAGTGTTAGTCACTATCCTGTCTGGAAAGTCACCCTGTCCAGCAGTGACCTGATAACCATAATCTCTTTGAGCAGTAGTAACCGCTGCTAGTTCGGTACTAAGCGAAGCCCAACTTGAAACATTAGGTATAGCCTCTAAATCTATTTCATTACTAGCATTAGGTTGCAAGTATAAGGTACTTAAGTGGCCAGTATCCTCGCCAGTCAAGTATTGGCCACCCGAACCATCATCTTCCAGGTAAGCATACCTTCCTGGAATAATCGGCTTAGCATCGGCAGCAGTAAATACGTAGTAAGTTTTTAATAAACCCCAAGGGTTAGCACTTGTGAAAGCAACTGAATCGGTATTATAAATGTCATCATATAATGTGCTTAACTCAAACGAGTGAGAGTATTGATTATTCTTAGTAACCAAACATAAGTCACTCAGGTCAGTAGTGTCATCCATTCCTACAAACTGACCACTTGGATTGTATTGCTGAAACACATCAGCTTGTGAAGTTGTGTAACCATCCTGAGCATTAGCCCATCCATCAGGGAATAATGCTGAACCCATACAGATCGCATCCAACACCCTAATACCATCTTTATCGAATAGTTTTAGTAAAATATTAATATAGTCATCGGTGATAGTTACTGTCGCAACATCAGCAATTGTAGAACCGGGAGTGAATAAAGTAACTGGCCTACCCAATGAACTATAATATGTGAACATCTGAGTAGTGCCTAGATCCGTTAAGAAAGCATTACCATCCACATCATTATTTATATTGAAGAAGATTCCCGAACCGTTTTCATCAGTGTAAGTACCAATAACCCTTGGACCACTAGCTGAACTGGTAGGGAAAGTCAGTGTTGCTTGAGGAGTATCATTGCGAATATTATTATTCAAAGTGAAGTCAGATCGATTCCATTCGCCACTAAGTACGGTATTAGCAACCGGCGTACCTACCCCGAAACCCCAAGTATTATCTTCAAGATCTTTGAAAAAAACATTCTCGCCAGTACCAGTTACTACCAGCTGGCTACTAGTAATACCAGCAGGATTATACTGATCGAACTGTGACTCATCCGTTCTGTTATAGTTAGATAAAGCACCTACAGAGCCAGAAATATCTTGTAGAGTACCTATTATTTCCACATCATTAATAAAGATCTGATAGGCACTTACACTTGTTGAAGAAATATTCAATTGTACTCTTCTATACACTACACCGTTGGTAGTCCTGGAAGTATTGGAAAGTCCACTTACACTAGCACCATCAGCGATTCTTCTAACTGTAAGTTTAGTACCATTCTTATCATAAACTATAAACTCACCACCGGCAGTTTTCAGTACTGCATTAAGGCCAGCAATAAAAGGATCAGTATATGAAGAATCGGGCATGTTAAATCTTAGCTGAGCAGTGTTGCCATTACTTGCGGATCTAAACTCTATTCGAGGATTTAATGTGCTGATTGTACCAGAGTAGAATTTAAAACCTAAACTCTGTAAAGCAGTACCGGCAGTTGCAACAATATCATCATAGAAGTCAGCATCATCTGAAATAATACTAAACTTTGTATCTGGTCCAGTAGTGGTAAAGAGTCTTTTACCGTCCTCGGAGTTACTATAGAAGCCGCTATTGAATCTCCAGCCATCCCAGTATTCAAAATTCTCATTAGGGATATCAATAGCGTTACTAACTTGATCCTCAAACTCTAGGTATCCGAATTGTCCAGGGACTAGAACTACACCACTTGACGAAGTACCGGCTGCTGATGCTAGAGATAAAATATTATTAAGTAGCGCAGTATCTATCACTTCCGGACTACCCACTAGTAGCTTTGGATTGTAAAGCATAGCAATGAATCTACCTGGGGTAGAATCATAGACATTAACTTCCGTACAACTTAAAGCAGAAAGTAACGAGTCTCTTATTGAACGAGCATCACCGTTTGAATAATACGTTATGATAAACGCATATATTAAGGAACGATACTCCTCATCATCTTCTGGACGGTTAGGTACATTAAACAAGTCTCCCCAGTAATCCAGATTAACTCCGGTGGCAGTTGTAAGTGGTAGTAATAACTGCATTAATTCAACTTGGTCTTCAAGTTCATTTATACTTTCTAGGCCAGATAATAGTATGGCTTTTAAATCTTGAGAATCTTTATGTGCATATAGGAACTTTGCATTTCCTCTGGTGACATGGTCAACCTTGGATAGTTCTTGTACCATCTATTTACCCCTGGACGATTGTAATATTATCTTCATTACTGACTAAAATTTCATAAGGTAGTGCTTCAATATTATTTGTACCTAAATTTTCCTCACCATAAGCAATAGTAATATTGGCAGTAACTACGCCTTGCACTAATGTAACTGGACTGTAAAGTTTATATAGGAATACAGTCTGTCCAACACCTTGATTATCCAAGTAAGCAAGTATCGCTGATTTAATCTGATTATCACCTTCACTGGAGTAAGTCTGATCGGTAGTAATTACTACTTGAATACGTATCATACTTTCTACTGTGGAAGAGAAAACTAATTGCTGAACCTTACCATTAACATCAGTGTAAGTACCTGAGCGTTTACTGGAACCTGCCTCAGTCGGCAATGTAGATACGTTCCTAATACCTAATGGTTTATAGTCATAGATTGCCTGAGCGACTTCATCATCACTGCCACCATCAACATAACACTCAAAAGAATGTGGAGGACGATTACCCACTGTAGTATCTGTATTATTTTCTACAATATTAACTGAACTTACGTTTGTAATACTGGCAATTTGCTCCCTGAAACCACCTACCGTTGCAGTACCTTGAGCCTGTAATTCCCTAGACATTCTTGCCCTATACACTGGATCAGTTTCTCTTGCCTGCCCTGCTATGGATTGCTCAAAGTTAGCTACCGCTTTCCAACCTGGTAAAGGATTACTGATTGTATCCACTGCAAAAGGAGGAACCGAAATACCAATACTCTCAACCGCAGTCATGGACTCACTGAAAGGAGTAGATAAATACGATTCAGCAGTTACTTGGTATTGTAGTCTAAGAAGATTACTATCTTCATGCACTTGGAATACTAAATCATTAGGATTATTAGCAAGAGAGAAGTGGAAACCACTTTGCCCATTCAAGTTACCTACAACAGTAATGTCATTAACTGTGATTTCAGGATCAACACCATCAGTACCAGCAGCAATAGCATCAGCAATCTGGTTTGCAGAGGAACGAGCAGGGATAGTAATATTGGGATTACCGTTCCAAGAAAGTATTAAGTTTCCTGAAGTAGGAACCTGATCGCAAAGTACTAGCGTACAGTCTTTACTTATTGTTGCTGCACTATCTAGGGTGAAGGCTAGGTTATCATTACCTGGTGCAGTTACTTCAACCCCTCCAGGGATAATTAAACCTGGAGTATCGCCACCTAAGTATGCGGAAACACTACCTGCAATCGGGATCTTTCGAGGAGTGTTGGTCAAACTACCAACATTATCTAAGTTATTGCCAGTAGCAAAAGGACGGAACCTGGAAATATAATCAGCTTGCAAAGCCAACCAAGCATCAGCAAGCTCGTAGGCAAAAATATCTATTAATGTACCGAATCTGGAACCTACCGAAGTATTGATTTCAGCTCCAAAGTAAGTCTTAAACCTATTCTCTAGGTTTTCCCTAATCTCATCGTAACTCTTAACTTGAAATCCTTGCTCGGTCAATCCGGCCATGCCTACCTCATATTTGTAATTCCAGTGCCTCCCTCATTGTTTCGCCTGTTTTGATCGTACAGGTGAAGTTCACAGTGGCTACTCTAGTAGCTCGATCAAGGGAGGAGGATAGTTCTTCAATACTTGCAACAGTGTTATCACTTAATATAGCATCAGTGAGGATACTATTCAAAAAGTCTATTGGAAGTCCTTTAGTACCCAGTACCTCACCTACGTACTCAATACCATAAGCAGGGTTATCGGGATTGTCCAGGAACCATTCACCTCTGAAAACACTTAAAGTAGCTAAGATACTTTGACGTGCAGTCTCTACATTAGGTCTATCGTAGTCTGTAGTCAGTACCAAATCACCACCTGCAATCTCTAAATCATTATAACGAATCTGAGTATTGCCATCTATTGCAGTTTTTGTCTTAGTTACAAAACTTAAATCCATTTATTCCACTCCTAAAATTCCACCGATAGGATCGCCCTTTGCATTTACCCCGGTACAAACATAACGTAATTCTGAAAAACATTGCTGCATTAACTTTGGAAAGGCACTCTGGGTAGCATCGTTCGTTGGCTCAGCAGCTCCTAAACCACCTGATACACTAGGAGGACTGTCGCCTTCAGCAGGAACCAAAGTACCAAGCTTAGCCAAAGCATCCACCACCGAAGTAGGATCTAACACCCCGGCTCCAGGACTTGCCAGTACACCACCAGGAACTACAGTTGGAACTGTTAGCCCATCAAGCTTAGTATCCTTGGGAACTATCACCGTAGA
>PBCP01000067.1 GCA_002717145.1 Planctomycetaceae bacterium
CAAGGCATATCATGTCATGTCGTATCATGATATGCCTGCAATAGGTGGGCAAGTGGGCGATGAGGGACTCGAGGCGTTTGGCTCTTACCCCTTATTTAATAGACTAAAACCAGTTCTCGTAAAACAACTGGGGGCACATACGGGGGCAAAATTGCCGCTCAGCCAAGTTGTCGCACTCTTAATTGAACGCTGGGATTATATGACGCCTGAAGAGCAGGGCAGTATAATCACTTTGTTACGCTCTCGTGACAGAAGTGTTCTAGGTTTAGCCCCTGATCAATAAAGAAGATAAATGACAACTCAGTTTTTACGTGATGAGAAAGGTCGTACCATCGGGACGATAGCATCAACGGCAAACGGTGTTTTAGTATTGCGCAACGCCAAAGGCCAGTCACTCGGCACTTACGACCCTGAGCTAAATGTCACTATTGATTCAAAGGGCAGAGCAGTAGGAACCGGAAATCTGCTTACGACTCTTTTAAGTAGTTTCTGAGAGAAAACGTAAACCACTAAATTAAGAATAATAAGTAATAAAAGTAGCAACGGAATCATTTCAGTACATGAGTCTTCGCAAGCGTCTTAAATAGGCCTTGTCTATACAACTCTCCCTCACAAATAACCTAAACAGCCGAACTGGACTTGCTGTTTTACAAGTACTACCTTCTCAAATAGACTGAAAATTTAAGGTGGCCTTTAACTTGAGTGCCAGCCAGAATCATCCCACATAGGCTATTACTGTGACAAACACCTGGATCTTTCAAGCTAACCCGAAGCTCTACAAAATCACCGAGGCCCTAAAGAACCTCAAGCAAATTCGTTGGAGCGTACGTCAACACAAAAAAGAAATACAAAAAGGCGATCTAGTTTATTTCTGGCGATCTGGGAAGGATGCTGGAATTCTAGGTTGGGGGATTATCGAAATGGAGCAAGGAGAGTATGCTCCCATCGACAATTACTGGATTGAAGAACCAGAAGATGATTCTCACCCAAGCGTATTAATTGGGAACATCAATGTATTCGAGACTCCAATTAGTCGAGCAGCATTAAAAGAAGACCCTCAGCTCACACAGCTCTCTATCCTTGTTTCTCCACAAGGCACTAATTTCATTGTGACAGACGAAGAAGCTGCGGCACTTCAAGAAACAACTAACACACTCGGGGGACATAGCAAAACACAAAACATTTGGTGGGTAAACCAAGGACACACCTATGAGGAGGAGCGAAAAGAAAGTTTAATTTGGGCGCCAAAAGTAAGCAAAAGTGGCGTCCCGGTCTTTCATTGGGACAATGTAAAGAAGCTCAAAGAAGGTGATATCATTTTCCACTACGCTAAAGATGACATTAGGGCCCTCTCTATTGTTTCAGTTGCGGGTCATTCTGAAGACAATCCAAGTGACATATATGACCGACCTCGGGACACCGAGGGTTGGGGAGCTAGAACACAATATCACGAATTGGAGAATCCAATTCCAAAAGCCAAAGTCGGTCACCGTATTTCCAAACTAATAGTTGACTATGGGCCAATCAACAAAAACGGTAATGCAAATCAGGGCTATCTTTTTGCATTAAATGACGCTGTGACTCGTGTACTAGCAGAAACTCTCGATCTTGAATCGCTACCAGAAGAAATCCGAGTTCCTCTACAAGCTTGCCTCGATCTTCAATGGGATCATTTCATTCATTGGGGTAAGCGTCTATTAGAGACCGAAACAGAATGGTCCAAGAATAAATCTGGAACAGTCAAAGACTTGGAACGCGAATTCAAACTAGAGATCGCTAGCAAATTGGCATTAGCAAAGGATGCATTAGACAAGAACTCTCCTGACTTCTTTGGCCTACTTAAGTCTGCTTTTGGTAACCCTAATAGTCTCACGTACCATATTACTCACACGAGGTTCCTCGATTGGGCGCAAGAAAATGAACAGCTCATCCGACTGCTATTGAAAGATCTCTGGGACTACAATAACGACGATGCTAAGGCTTTAACAAAGTTTCTTTCGAGCCTACCTAATGAAGCCGTTAAAGGTCCTGGCACTAGGACGAATATCGGGTCATTCTTATCACTGGCAACATATCCAGAGCGTGCTCCAATCTATCAACCGACTCCCTATCGAGCGGGGTGTGAACTAACGGGGTTCAAAGCATCACCAGATAGCGACTACGAAATTTACGCACATGCGCTCGAATTTCTAGATCGAATTATCGAGGAAGCTGCAAAACGTAATTATGTGCTCGCCGATCGTCTGGATGCCCAGACTCTCCTGTATTGTGCCGTTAAATACGACGCGCCGGGCAGTTGGGAAGAGGAAGAGCGAACAGCCTTACAAAACTGGCGAGATAATAATGGCTATATCCTTAAGCCAAGTCCTACCAAACCACCTCAAACCATCAAGCCTAGTCCGCCGCCTAAGATTCGCGATTTGAACTCACTGGCGGACGACCTATATCTAGATGTAAAACATCTGAAAGATATTGACCGCTTGATCAAAAAGAAGAAACAGGTCATTTTCCACGGCCCTCCTGGTACCGGGAAAACATACCTCGCAAAAGAATTGGCTGATTACTACGCCGGTGATAGTGGAGAAGTTACGATTGTCCAATTTCACCCTTCATATACTTATGAAGATTTTATTGAAGGCTTTAGACCCAAGATTCTCGAAAATGGTCAACCAGGATTTTCAATAACGGATGGTCCATTAAAAACATTAGCTGCTAAGGCACATGCAAACCCTCAAGGAAAATACATTCTTCTAATTGACGAAATCAATCGAGGAAATATCGCAAAGGTATTTGGCGAGCTCTATTTTCTATTGGAGTATCGTGACGAGCAAATTGGCTTGCAATATAACCGAGAAAACACATTCAGCCTGCCCAAAAACCTTTGGATTATTGGGACTATGAATACGGCCGATAGATCTATTGCTTTACTAGACTCTGCATTGCGACGCAGGTTTTACTTTATCCCGTTCTTTCCAGACAAAGATCCCATCAAATCCCTACTGCGAAACTGGTTACAAGCAAATAAACCAGACTATGAATGGTTGGCCGACGTTGTCGCAAAGGCGAATGAGCAACTTGGAGACCGCCATAATGCGATAGGCCCTAGCTACTTCTTAGACAAGGACCTTGATGACGATTGGATTGAAACCATTTGGGAACATGCAATCATCCCATACATAGAAGAGTATTTCTATGATCAGCCAGATGTCGTAAAAGACTTTGAACTAGATTCGTTAAAAATAAAACCCGAACCCCCACAGGACGATGCAACAGATCTGCCTGACTGAATACAAACGGTCGGCAGTCCCCTATGTTCTGTCGACGCATCAGCGAGACTTAATTTCACAACACATTAGTGGCTTGAGAATCGAGCCAGCTAGCGGTGAAGATAACAAGTTCTATCTAACGCCATCTTCCAAAGTTGGCATTCTGGAAGTGGAAGACTTAGCAATTCAAATTAGGCCTAAGATCTCCATTGATCACCTAATGTTCCTCATGTCTTACAACCTTGACCCCAAAAACTGGAAAGAATTGGGATTCAACTTATCTGTCACTGATTCTATTGTCGAAGCTATTATTCCCGCCTTCCTAAGGCATCTTAAAAATGTGTTTTCACGAGGTGTTTTGCAAGGCTATCGTCAAAAAGAAGACTCCCTTACAACAGTCCGCGGCCAAATCCGATTTCCCGATCAAATAAGAAAACGCTTCGGTATACCGCTTCCCGTCGAGGTGACATATGACGAATTCACCGAAGACATCGTTGAGAATCAACTTCTCAAAGCAGCACTCCACCGGCTCCTGCAAAACAGGATTCGTTCTGGTGAGATGAGAAAAGAGCTGCATCGCTATTTACTAGCACTCGATAATGTATCTCAAGTGTCATTCAATCCAAGACGACTTCCAACTTTGAAAATTAGTCGCCTTAACAAACGCTATGAACATGCGTTAGCAATTTCGAAGCTCATTCTACAATCCTCAACTTTTCAACATGTCTCTGGGGCAATCCGGGCCCGGTCATTTATCGTAGACATGAACAAAATCTTCGAAGATTTTATCGTGATTGCTTTACGTGAAAACCTAGGGCTAACTTCACATAGCTTCCCCCAAAACGCAAAACGCAAAGGCCTGCGTTTGGATGAGCGAGGCGTAATATCGCTCGAACCAGATATTTCTTGGTGGAGTGAAGGGACCTGCCGGTTTGTTGGAGACGTGAAATACAAAGAGTTTAATAAGCATGCGCGAAATGCGGACATCTATCAAATGCTTGCATATACTACGGCCACTCGCTTACCCTTAGGCATTCTCATTTACGCCAAAGACGATGCGATTCCTGAGGTCGGCAGGGAATCTCACTTCATAGCGGCTGCTAACAAGGACATTCATGTCTACGCTATTGACCTCGCCAATTCACCACAAGGAATATTGGATCAGGTAAATCAGATGGCGCAACAAATCAAACTCTCATACCGACAATCTATGCTACCTCCCACCCAACGAACAACAACCATTCAATCACTGCAGCAGGCCTGAAGAATCACACCATGCTTAAAATAGATCGTGATACAAAGACATTCTCAAAGCTTAGTAGCCCCACATTAGCCGAAGTTGCTATCACAGAGCGTTACGACCTTCAGGAGTTTATCGCTAACAGCCCTGACACATTCTTTGCGGAACTAGGGCTTGATCTCTTTCTAGTCGGCAAAGAACTAACTCCATCTCAGACCGTTCAGGATCGAATTGATCTGCTCGCGATCGACAAAGAGGGAAGCTGCGTAGTAATTGAATTAAAACGCGGCAAAAACAAACTTCAGATGTTTCAAGCCATCACCTATGCCGGGATGATGGCTCAATGGACACCAGATGATTTTCTTAACTTGCTCGACCAAGATAGTCAGGAAAGACTCATTGACTTCCTAGAAGTTGATATAGACGATGTGAATCGCTGTCAGAAATTAGTTCTTATCGCCGAGGAGTTCGATTTTTCTTTGTTGATAGGAACAGAGTGGCTAAACGAAAACTACGGAGTTAGTATTCAATGCTGCCGAATCGCTTTAGCAACCGACGGTGACACCGAGAATGAATACCTCGTCTGTTCAAACGTATATCCCACACCGGAACTAGCGCAGGTAGCCGTTTCTCGCGGACGAAGTCGTAATAGCCAACTGGTTGCGTGGACCAATTGGAATGCTGCAATCGCCGCGATAGAGAATGAACATGTTGCTTCCTATTACAAAGGGCAGCTAGAAGCCAATCGCGAGTCTTATTTACAAAAACGAATTCTCCACTACCGTATCGGTGGAAAAAAACGTTGGTCGCCACATGCTAGAAAAGACTCCGCTTACGTATGGCAGGAAGGTCGGTTTGAAGGAGATGTTGAATTTTGGAGTTCTTCTCTCTCCGGTCCTGACAACATTAAGGAAGTAAACAAAGGAGCTTGTCTAAGCTTTTCGTTAATTACAAAAGACGACTTCAACTTCTTTCATAATGCCGCTACCAATGAATTGGTAAATACTAAATGGTTAACCGAGGATCATGGATAAGAAACCAGATTTTACTGATGAACTCTGGAATGCCTATCTGGCAACCAAATATCGTGCTTCCACGCCCCTTAGTGAAATCACCATCGAAATCGACAAGCACCATGCTGAACGAGATGGTTTATTTTAGGCACATAAGGCAATCGCCTTTCACTACAGATTAACAGTGGCGAATTACATTGCTAAAACTATTTCAGGATCTACTAAGCTCAGGCTCTAGCTTGTCAGAGCCGCGATAACAAACTTTCGCTTCTACATATACACCGAATGAAATTTTATATAATTTTCGCGGTAGCTCGACGCTGTTAAGCAAAGCAATGAAGCTCAAAGCTCTTTGCGCCACCCCCTCAATATGGGCAGGTTTGCAACGTGGGAAGCATATGAAGGTAGCGTAGGATGCGGGAAGTACTTTCTGACATAACTCTCGCAAACTCTACTCACAAAGGCCATCGGCAATAAGTGCAACGCCTGCACTATTGAGCTTTCTGTCATTACTCTTTAGGCCAAAGTGCAACCGTTGCACTTTCACCGCCTTTTGGCTACTGAATCGCCACATTCCGTGAGTACAACATAACTATAGGGACCAGCCTATTGGGGGGCGTTACCCTACTCGTATATAAATACATCTTTCGACTAAAAGGTATTTCTAATAATGCTTCAGAACATGGGGGGGCTGACCGTCTGAACAGTCTTGACTATTCCCCATTATTCTCAATCCGTTGAAATATCGGTCCAAGTAGTTCGCTGGTCGTAGGTGAGTATTCCGGTTCGATGTCGTTGTGATAAGAAACAAAGCGAGCAGTATCGTTGTTCTTGGTCTTACTAAAGATATAACAAGCCTTTTGCTTGTGTTTAGTTGACTCCTCGACAGTAATAAATGGTAATACCTGAAGACCTTTCATTGAGGACGCGTCCCAAAAATACAACTTACCTACACCATCAGTGGCGTAAAATGATTGCAACTCATTCACTTCGAATTGCGCACGCGCCCCCATTAGACGATCGCACTTAACTTTATAAACTTGCCGGTATATGCCATTGCCGAGACACCGTCAGTTATTTTCCACAAAACCTTCGCGATCTTTTATGACGCGTTCTGCCTCAGTATCTAATCTCTTAAGCTCCTCGAGATCGTTCGTGTCCTTTGCTTTATTTGCGAGATGGAGCACGTGCTCGGCCTCTGCTTGCCACGACTGAATCCAGGACGGAGGTGGCTTTACTGGGGTTTGAATGAGTTCCTGCAAGCGTTCGACATTCTTTCCGATGTGCTCCATGATGATTTCCTTATATAAGTTAATTTCAATTTATAAGATGAGAATATAACGATTAACAATACGTTACCACTGTTTCAAACCTCGATCCATCTTCGCAGGCTCAATACGGTTCGCGATTAGCGTTGGCTACGCGGCTTCGGCGAGTGTAACCCAACATAAATATATCAGTAGAGAGGTAATAAAATTCATTTGTTCTAAGTGCAACGGTTGCAACTTCACTGCCTTATATAGCTGATAGGAGACAAATACTCGGTGTAGTCCAACGAATAACCTAGGAACGTGAGCAAGGCATGTGTCGTATTTGTAAAGCAATCTATAACTTACGTTTTGGCAACATCGTTCCCTCTCTAAGTGTGGTTCTTCAATAATAGCCAACAACATCCAGATATATGATCGACACAATCTAATTAAGCGCGTTACCTTCCACTAACACACAGCGCCTGCAAATATTGACTTTATTTGTTGAAATCGTTTATACCTAAGATCGAATTTCGATCAAAGAAAACTCGTTTGTCCCAGTAGCAATTAACACAATGTCATCTCTACACTTAGACAAATCTACTTGGGACCTCCTTCAATCCGGCGTAAACAACCGAGAACGAATCAAAGGCCTGACTCACCTTTTCTACAAGTACCCCGCCAGGTTCTCTCCTGCATTCGCTGCAAGCGCAATTGAGTGTCTATCAAAGCCAGCCGATGTTGTTTTGGATCCATATATGGGAGGAGGAACATCGATCATCGAGGGCTGGGTCAGAAATCGAAAAATGATCGGGTGTGATATCAATGAATTATCTCGGTTTGTTGCACAATGCAAGACGACTTTACTATCAACCAGCGACACTGCCCAAATTGTGTCATGGAAACAAACATTTCTCCCTAAGATTAGATACGACAACAAATATAGGTTGCCGACCATTCCTACTGGGCGATACGGGAACAATCTAGAATTAACCCAAAGTCGTTTTACGAAACCTCTAGTTGAGCAAGTGCTGGGAGATATCGTTCAAATTGATCGAAAGCCGGTAGCTAATTTCTTAAGGATGGCTCTCCTAAAGACGGCACAACTCGCTTGGGATGGAAGAAAGCAGCGAGTTAGCGCAGAGGACTTTCGCAAACGACTCGACACCAATCTTACTGTCATGCTACAAGGCATGGATGAATTTAAAAGTGCATTAATCAATGTAGATAAGCGAAAATCCCCCAAGCTTCTATGTCAGTCGGCAGAAAACTTGCGACCCTCGTTAATTGACAATCAAAAGGTAGATCTTGTTGTCACCAGCCCTCCATATCCTGGCGTCCATATGCTTTATCATCGTTGGCAGATTGATGGACGAAAAGAGTCCGCTGCTCCCTATTGGATAGCTGACTGTGAGGATGGAAAGGGAACCGACTACTATACTTTTGGTGGTCGGCAAACACGAGCGGGCGTAGATAAATATTTTGAAATCGCTGAACGTACTCATAGAGCAATACGCAGTGTTATGAAAACGGGCGCCTATTTCGTGCAACTAATCGCGTTTAATAATAAGTCATCACAATTGCCTCGCTATTTAAATTGCATGGCAAACGCTGGCTTTGATGAAGTTAATCTGGCCGGCAGTTCAAGAATGCGCCGGTTATGGCGAAAAGTACCGAATAGAAAATGGTACACCCGTTTTACGGACACATCCAATTCTTCAAAAGAAGTAGCACTTATTCACAAAGCGATCTAAAGAATTGTTCGGTGCAATTCATATGGGTTCTCAATAAAAGCCCTTACAACATTGCCCAATTCGGTAACGGAAGATCGTTTTATGACGTCTAAAAGCAGGCTTAACTCTTCGGCTTCAAAAGGCCTTATTCGCATCACCATTTCCGTCAGCTTTCTCTTTCTTCCAAGCACTGACCTTAACGTCGCTTTGGCAGGCAATCGCATATCAGCATTATCCCTCAACGCTTGAAGTGCCTTCACAATCTCGTCATCTTCGTTATTCTCTACAATCTTTAGCAAACGTTTAGCTTCGATACGGAATAAGTTGAACGACACCCAAAACACTGGAGACCTTCCGCATCTAAAAGTAAAAATCAAACTATGTGATTTTTGGCCTCTAATGAATCCAGCCGATCCTAATATAGAAATTTGGTCCTCAGCATTGCTTGCAAGTTCTCTTTTGTCTTTAGTTTTTTTTTGCCAGTCGGTGCATCCAGAGAATCTTCGATCTCTAAATCACCAACGTTCTGCTGTACTTGAGAACTGTCTTTTGGGGCAATAATCTTCTTCTTGACTGGCCCAAATCCTGCATCTTCCAACAACTTAAAAGCGGGCTTACCTTTTCCTCCCTCATAGGTACCTGGCGGTATAGTCACACCACGCAGTTCTTCGATTGCAAATGAGACTACCGCAAGAGGAGGGTAGCCTTTACCTTCATACAGTACTTCATATGTATGATTAAAGCCGTGCGGTGCATATCCCGATGCCTTAATCTTTTCCATTGCAGCGATCAAACGCCATGGTGAAATTGTTTCCGGTAGAGAAGACACTGACTCTGAGTGGGCTCCTTTAGTATTTGCGCCAGAAGCCGTTAACGCATGTTCGATTATGGCGTATACATTCTTACCGACATTTCGGTAAGGCTTGTAGCCTGGAATAATCTCCATTCCTAAATCAACTGCCACCGCAGATATATTACCCATTCGGAGCTCAACCGACCCCTTTGTCCTCCCCTTAAGAGGACCTTGTCGTAACTTTTCATTAACTTCACTTTTGCTGTAAGCTTTACCCTCCAACTCTGCTTCTAGCATAAGTAAATAAGCGTCCACTGCCGCTTCAAGTTCTGCTTTCGACCACCGTGTTGTTGGCGAACTCTTCTTTTCTTTCTTCTTGAGCGACTTACCAGAACTTTCATTCTTCATATCCAAATCAATTGACGACACCCGCTGAATCGATGCCTTCAACTGCTGAAGTAATTCTGGGGCGATATTTGAGAACGGAGGAAACTGGCTCAAGTAGTCTTCAGCATACGAGTTGAGAACAAACGAGATCATTTTAAGTCGAAAGAATATGGCGCCCTTTGTGCGGGATGACAATGCACCTTGGCTAATCTTGTCTAGAACTATGTCTGATTCATAAGGCTTATTTGTTCGCTCGCCAACCAAAATATCAAAGTACAGTTCAACCAGCTCATCTAGTTCAGATAGAGCCCACTCTTCGGAATCCTTGGGGGCAACTTCTTCAACACCATATTTGCTTTCAAACTCTTCTTGAGTTCGTAATTCCTCTAGCTGTTCGCGGACATCACAAAGCTCCTGCTCTAATTGATTTATGACTCGCAAATACTGAGAATTGTCCGATAACATAATTACTAACCGTTTATAGCTTTTTCTCGAGCAAGTTCTACTTGAACGTAATCCGTCGCTGCCTCGATTGTCATTCGAGCTGTATTAGACCGGTCAAAGTCACCAATTTCTAACTCTGTGGTATCTGGCTTAGAGGTATGGTTGTAACTTATCCCTTTCTTTTGGTTTTCCATAATCTCGGTTTCTTGAAGCACTGCGTGCATCACAATCCAAGCTTTATACTGGGCCTTAAAGAGCTCTTCTTCTTTTTTCGTCTTACAGCGTCCAGCAGCAGTTAAGAAGGGTGTGAATTCTGTTGAAATGAAGACGTGAACCATATCGCCTGACTTAGTAGTCTTGTAAGAAACTTTAACAGCTTCCAAGGCATCCGAAGGCCAAGAACACTCTTGGTGCCATGCTGGATCACCCCGGGATATCTCAAAGATTTTTATTTCAGGAACGTTAGCTGAATTACTCCCTGAGGCGTTGTTTCTTGGAGGAACAATTTCAAACTCAATCGTCTCGTGAAATTCAACATATTCGTCAATCGACTTTATAGATATTGGCTTCTTAACACTGAACGTGATTTGCCCAACGTCACCAACCTTCGCGTCGTCCGTTGCCCTAAAACGGTATTTCTTCCTTCCAGCTTTTAACGGATCAACACCGTCAAGCTCGATTGCATTCGTGCTTACCAACGGGCTATTAAAAAGATTTCTCTCCTCAAACTCTCGCCCTGCGTCTGTAATGATAACTACAGTACTTATTCCTTCTCCCTTGCGAACCTTGAGCACCTTGTCTTTGGGAGTCTCAATTTCAAATTGACTCATGAGAGGAAACGTTTTGGCTACAATTGCCGCGGCCGGTTTTGCTGGCGACTCATTCACATCGCTCACCCGTTTTCCGCCAGGATCACGCCCGACCGCTGGCCCGATGCGTACATTCCTGAGTCCTGCCCGTCGCAGAAGTTTACTCACTCGATTAACAACCTCTTCGTCGGTCTTATCGGCTAAATCAGCTAAGGCTCGATTCACCAAGTCCTGTTCCAATTCGGCAAGAACTGAGTCTTCCTTAAGAATTTCCGAAAGTGACTCTTCGAGTTTAGTTAAAACCCGTGAATCGACTAAGCTCTCACGATTCGTCGCGAGCAATTCCTCACGTGTTGGTTGAGTAACCAATGAGAGATCAATGTTACAGACGAAGTGTTTGCTTAATCGTCCTAAACCAATATTCTTAAGAAGGGTTGCAGTTTTCTCCCCTTGGTTCTGACCATTTAATGTATAGATAAAAGGATGGTCACCTATAACATACGACTCATTACCTTTGCTCTTTTGCTTACCATTTTTGTAGTGGAGCATCACCCAGTATTCAACTTGAACACTGGGCGTTTTTTCTCCGAACGGGACTAGCATATGCCTTGGAGACTTATGCAACACAACAACGCCATTATTTGGAGTATGATCGAGCGGCATAACAGCTTGCTTATGCAGTCTATTCCTGTTTCCGCCGATAAACTCGTTTTTAAACTTCCCTTTTGAATCGGGCCTGCGGAAGTCTCGAATGCGAAACGGAATATGTGGATCAAACAATCGTTGATTAAGGGCATGATATAAAGAATTATTGGCTGGTGTCACCGGCCCAGAAAACTTGGGGATCTGAAACTCAACATGTCGAGCCAGCGTATTAATCCTAGACCTAATTGGGAGTACCTTTTCCGGTACTTCTTCATTTTCATATACGGGAAACTCGGAACTATCCTCGACACTTGGCACACAAACTGCTCCATCCGAGGATTTGATCGCAAGATAGCCATAATAAGACTGCGAATAGTTAGGAGGAGGGTCTAACTTTTTTATAATGGTAAATCCAAACTTATTCGGCTCACTAAAGTACCGAGAGACAATCACTGTATATTTAGCAAACTTAATCGCGGATGAGCCGCCTTGCCCGTGAGAGCCAATAAGGTATGGCTTATCTATTTTATTACCTTGTTGAATACTAAGAATTGTTGCTCCGAAATCTTTTGGCCTTATCCCGATCCCATTGTCCACGACATCTAAAGTCGGCGCATCGTCCACTCCACTTTCTAATAAAACTACATTTACTTGTTCACTGATTCCGGTTTGTATCTTTAGCGGTAATTTGAAAAGTCCGGCTTCATCAGCACTAGGTTCTCGGCCAAACACTTCATGAACAAATTCAGTTGGAGAACTCGCGTCAGCACCTTTCCCTTCTACGCACTTAAGCTCTAAAACCGCGTCCATTGCATTGGTCATTCGTTCAACAATCGACCTTGACGGATCGGTCGCTAAGTTTACAGCCGAAAGATTACTTTCATTGTCACCCAAAGCATGCCAAACCATATCGTATTCATTAAAAGGAGTGTCGAGCTCACTAGTATTGCTCGCTCCTAATTCTGTGAGAATCGCTTCGACTTCCGCTGCCGTTTTCGCGTCAACGACTTTTCGGAATATCGTTTCCAACTTTCCCATCGCGCTTTCATCCTACTGAACAATTCGGTTAAGCCTATTCAATCTGCCTGACCTCTAATTCTGAACTGGGATTACATACAAATCAAGAAATTATCATCCTCTGCGGGATTTGTTAAACTGGGGGCTAATCCATATCACTATTCGGAAACTTCGATGAGCATTCAATTCGAACAAGTCAACTTGCCAGACTGGCCCTTTAAACCCGTTGGAATCGCCTACGGCCAAGGCAGGAGTCTCCAACTGGAAGTCGTCCTTAGCGAATATGATAGGACACCTACAGAGACTCAGTTACGCGGTGCCTGGAAAACACGGCAAGACAGGCGCGGGGTACCACTCCTAGTCGTCGTCTTGGCCAACGGAAAATCACATGTCTGCGGAGCTTCGGGTGACGACCCTACTGTTTACTTAGCACTTGATAATGGTCAGGTTGAGCGGATATACGAAGAAGCCCTTGGGCAACCAAATCGGCAGGCTGCGCTTAGATCCTTACGGGACAGCCTTGGCAGTATCGAAGAGGAAAGCCTACCCGGATTACGCAATGAAGGTTTTCTGGCGTACCATGAGTTAATCAACCGAGTTCCCGACCGGAGCGACTGGAATAATGCAAAGGAAAGAGCCAAACGTATTATTAAGAATCGCGGAACGGAATTATTAGACTCGCTTGGTTTCGCACAAACCCCGCTGGATAATATCACACAGATACTTCGGGTATCAGATCACAAAACAGCGATTGCCATACTGCTCAAAGATCAGGAAACCCCTGAAGCTGGATCCGAGCGAATTCCGGGAGCTCTTTCCCCTGTTTCATATGCTCTAAATCGGGCTGACGAAGAAAACTTAGAGTGGGTTATTTTGGTTCATGGCCCAAAGATCCGTCTTTATCCCGTAAAAATGCTAGGCGTAGGTCGTCGTGGGCGTACGGAAACATTTCTTGAATGTCACATGGGGTTAATTCCAGACGAGCAGGCTGCCTATGTCTGGCTTTTGTTCTCCGCAGAGGCCCTTACTAACCAGGGAAGTCTATGGGAAATCCTCAGCGAATCCAGAGATTTTGCCGGAGAACTGGCTAGCAAGCTGCGAGAAAGGATTTATGACGAGGTGATCCCTCGTCTTGCAGAGGGCTTAGCACAGGCGCGTAATATCGAATCTCCATCCGCGAAAGACCTCGATGACACATATAAGATGGCGATGAGAATTTTGTTTCGCCTGCTATTCATAGCCTATGGAGAAGACAAGGACTTACTGCCATACAAGTACAACGGGTTATACAAAAAGCGTTCCTTAAAATCCAAGGCAAAAGATCTTCTAGAATTTCTACAAACAGATGATAAGTTCGGAGAAGGTGATAGCTGGTGGCAGGAAGTTAAAGCAATATTCCATGCCGTCGACAAAGGGAATTCGAGCTGGGGTGTACCAGCTTACAACGGCGGTCTTTTCTCTTCGGATATTAGCGCGTCTGAAACCGGCGCTGCTTTAGAAGAAGTCAGCTTACCCGACAGCGTATTCGGTCCGGTGCTGCAACATTTACTGCTGGTACCAACCAACGAAGGTGTACTTGGCCCGGTAGACTTCCGTAGTTTAGGAGTACGGGAGTTCGGCACGATTTACGAGGGCCTGCTTGAATCTGAGTTGTCCGTTGCCGAAACAGGCCTCGCGATTGAAACAAAAGGCAAGAACAAAGACGTATACCGGCCCGCTAAAGATGGAGAAGATATCGCCGTGCCCGCCGGGAAGGTATACCTGCATAATGCGTCTGGCGCTCGTAAGTCCACAGGTTCCTATTACACCAAACAATTTGCCGTAGAGCATTTGTTAGACCGGGCACTTGAGCCTGCTTTAACTGATCATTTCTCCCGACTTGACGAACTCGACGAACTAGAAGCTGCTGAAGCGTTTTTTGATTTCCGCGTGGCTGATATCTCAATGGGATCAGGTCACTTCTTAATAGCCGCAGTCGATCGAATTGAAGCACGGTTTTCCGGCTATCTTTCCAAAAGACATTTGGCCCACGTATTTAGCCAGCTAAATCATCAACGCCATGAGGCTATAAATGCGCTAGGAGACGCTGCTGCTTCATATCCAGATTTTGAGGACAACGCTCTGCTCAGGCGTTTGATTGCTCGAAGATGTATCTATGGTGTAGACATTAACGAAGTTGCTGTTCAATTGGCTCGACTAGCCGTTTGGATACATACATTCGTTCCAGGTTTACCGCTATCACTTCTCGATCGGAACCTCGTCCATGGCAACTCACTTATTGGCATCGGCCAGCTTGATGAAATAGAAGACAAGTTAAATGAAAAGGGTGGTCTGTTTAGCCTCGCCGTATCAGATTTTATTGGTGATGCAAGCGACGCTTTGTCCCGTATGGGTCGTTTAGCGGATGCGAATCTCAAAGAAGTTAAAGAAGCTCGTAAAGCATGGCATGACGCCTCCGATAAAATTGCTCCAGCCAAGGCTCTCTGTGACATTGTTACAGCCGCAAGAATCAATGATGAATCTGTTGATCATGAATTCGCATGGTGGGGCGATGGAAATACCGATTTTGCAGGTAGCAAGGGTCACCAACAAGCATTAAAAAGCTTGGAGGGGGTTAATGTATTTCACTTTCCAATCGCGTTTCCTGAGGTTTTCTTAAGAGAGCGTGCAGGGTTTGACGTGATACTTGGTAACCCCCCGTGGGAAGAGGCGATGGCCGATGAAGACGCATTTTGGGCACTGCATTTCCCTGGTTTGCGCTCACTTAATGCAAGGGATAAGAAGAAGATGATTTCTTCTTTAAGAATTGAACGCCCAGAATTATATGCAGACCTGGGGGTGAAAATAGAGTCTGCAAAGACTTTAAGGCTCTCTCTATCTCGTGGTCCTTTTCCAGGAATGGGTACTGGTGACCCAGATCTTTACAAGGCGTTCTGTTGGCGTTTTTGGTTTCTTACTTCCAAGGAACAAGGCCGAATCGGTGTGGTTCTGCCAAGAAGTGTTCTGGCAGCTAAAGGTTCAGAGGAGTTCCGCTGGCGGATATTTAAAGAAGCAGCCTACACTGACGTGACAACGTTACTAAATACCGCGCGATGGGCTTTTGATATGGAAGCTCGCTATACGGTAGCCTTGCTAGCTTTAGAAAGATCTAGCACCACGGACCCTGAAATAAGTCTGGCAGGGCCATACAACAGCTACCAAGCATATCTCGAAGGGGTCGACGAGGTGCTTGAGAGATTTCCCTCTCATGAGGTTTTGGCATGGAATGAAAGTGCGTCACTACCCCTTCTTCCAAGTGAACGTTCGGTTGGAGTGATACGTCAACTACAAAAATCACCTCATTTGGATTTTGATGATGGTGAGTCGTGGTATGCGAAACCATATGCGGAATTTCACGCCACCAACGACAAACACAGGTTTGACTTGGTGTCCGAAGTCTGTCCAGAGGGGTTTTGGCATGTCTACAAGGGTTCATCATTCGATCTTTGGGAGCCAGATACTGGTGAATACTACGCTTGGGCAGATCCTGTCGAATTAATACCATCGCTCCAGCGAAAACGCGAACGCAATTCCAACAACAAAAGATCTGTGTTTTCTAGGTTTTCGCGTGAATGGATCGAATCAATTGAGACGCTTCCCTGCAAAAACGCGCGTATCGTATTACGAACGATCACGCGTGCGACTGATACACGAACAGTGCGGGCTGCTCTAATCCCCAAGTGCAATTTCATTACTAATCATGGACCATATTTAGTCTTTCCACGCGGTGATACAAGACAACAAACGCTGGCATTAGGAGTATTAAGTTCAATTCCTCTGGATTGGTATGCGCGTAGGTTCGTCGAAGTCAACCTAAACTTTTTCATTCTCAATCCATTCCCCATTCCTCGCCCTGACGACGATTCTCCTCTGCGACACCGAGTAATAGAACTTGCCGGTAGACTAGCCTGCCCGGACGAAAGGTTCGCCGACTGGGCTAACGAAGTTGGCGTTGAATGCGGACCGCTGGAAGACGACATTAAACAAGACATGATCCACGAGCTGGATGCGGTTGTTGCACATCTATATGGACTAAGTAAAGAGCAGCTCACGCATATTTTTGAAACCTTCCACGTAGGCTGGGACTATGAGGCCAGATTAAACGAAACACTCATACACTTCGACAAGTGGGAGCAAACAGTATGAGTCGTCCAACCCTCATCGACAATCGAAACGGGAACACACTCAGCAAAGAACTGAATGCGTACCTCAAGAATATTCTTTCGGCTGAAACACCGCCTGAAGAATTATGTATCGCAACAGGCTATTTCAATGCAGCCGGCTGGCTTAAAGTGGCGGAACATGCGGGCAAATTCTCTAAATTACGCTTGTTAATCGGTGCGGAACCATCGCCTCAGCACGAAGCGTTAGCCCGCCGACCAGGAGACCCCGAAGAACCTGCACTAACTCACCAACGTGTTGAACAACAATACATCTCGCAAGTCAATGCGTTGAAGAGAGAACGCGATCAAGTTGATTTTCACCCGGACGGCCTTGGCCGCCTACGAGAGTTGGTTCAATTTTTTCGTAGTGGCAAAGTGGAAGTTCGACGATTTGAAAAACGGTTCTTTCACGCAAAAGCGTGGATCACCAGCGGGAAGGGCGGAAGTGCTATTGCAGGCTCCTCAAACCTGACCGGTGCAGGTATGTCCCGCAACATTGAACTTAATACTGGTCATTATGATCCCACTACAGTTACCGAAATCCAAACGTGGTATGACGATGTTTGGCAAGAAGCTGTGGAATTTGATCTTTCCGCTTTGTATGAAGAGCTTTTTGACGAGTACACGCCATGGATGATCTATCTTCGTGTTCTTTGGGAGCTCTATGGTGACGAACTTGAGCTTGAACAGGATGAAATCGGCACACTCACACTAACTCGCTTTCAAAAACATGGCGTTTGGCGTGCCAAACGGATCCTCGAAACTTTGGGAGGAGTAATTATTGCCGATGGGGTAGGGCTTGGAAAAACCTTTACTGCCGGTGGCATCATGCAGCCTTACCGTGATCGAAGACAACGTATCCTTTTGATTCGACCCGCGGCTCTTGAGGGCACATGGGATAAGTTTCTCAATCGACATTACCTTGAGGATGTTGAATGCATTAGTTATCAGAAGCTGGCAGGAGACCAAAATTTCGAAGGGGACGAAAAATACCTCAAACGCCCACTCGACGAATACCAGCTTATAGTCATTGATGAAGCTCATAACTATCGCAACCCTGATGCACAGCATCGTGCTGGTGTGCTACGCACGTTCCTTAGAGGTGCAAAACGAGATCTTGTTTTGCTAACCGCAACGCCGGTAAACAATAGTTTGTATGACCTTTATCACATGGTCTCATTTTTCTTGCGTCAGGATTCCCAACTCATAAACTACGGAATCCCCTCAATAAAAGGACTTTTCGACGACGCGAACCATTATGAACCGGGCGACTTGCATCCTGACATACTCTATCCACTGATCGATGCCACTACAGTCAAACGCACTCGCCAGTTTATAAAACGCTACTACAGAGATGACCGGATCCCAAACGAAGATGGTGAGCAAGTTCCGATTACATTTCCCAAGCCGATCCCGCTCACCGTTCGTTACAACCTAGATGACGCGTTGCCAGGGTTCTTCGCTCATTTCGCAGAAGCTTTAATGCCTGAAACTGGTACTCCTCGCCTAACCATGGCTCGATATCAAGTCGAGCGTTATCTATTGAACCCCGAAGAAGAATCTGTGAATGAAACTGCTTTGGTAGGATTACTCCGATCCGGACTTTTAAAACGTTTTGAATCATCTGCTCATGCATTCGCAAATACTTGTCGTAGAATGTCCGAACAACATCGCCTTCTACTGGAAGCCATGGATAACGGACAAGTAATCACCAAGGATTTCTACAGGGAATGCGGGGCCAGCGAAGATCTGGATGACGAAGAATTCCATGATCTATTATCGGAGAGTAGCCACACGCACAATCTTGGGTTATACGACGCGGCAGCTCTTAGGGAAGACGTTGCTAATGATTTGGCGATACTAACCGAATTCGCCGAAGAGGCAGAAAAAGTAAGTAACGACGCCGACCCTAAACTTGATCGACTTGTAGAGGCATTAGCAGAAATTGCTGCCGAAGCTAAACAAGATGGCTTGACTGAACGCGAACAGGCTAATAATCGCAAAGTGCTTATATTCTCATATTATGCCGATACAGCAAAGTGGATACAGCAGCGTCTTGCTACAGCGATAGATACTGATGAGCGTCTTGCGGTTTACAAAGGCAGAATCGCAACAACTTGTGGATCGCCCGATGGTACAAAGATTCTGGATTCCGACCAAGCTGCATGGGGATTTGCTCCCAAAACAGCTGCTCCGGACTCCTATCAGAAGGGCGACCTTTACGACATCCTAATTGCAACAGATGTTTTGGCTGAAGGTGTGAACCTTCAGCAGGCCCGTCATATTATAAATGCTGATCTACCGTGGAACCCAATGCGTTTAATTCAGCGACACGGAAGAATAGATAGATTATTGTCCGAGCACAAACGTGTCTATTTGCGAACCTTCTTCCCCGATGCACTACTGGATTCCTTGCTCCAACTTGAGGAAAGAGTCCGAAGGAAGTTGGCATTAGCAGCAGCTTCCGTAGGAGTCGCCGACACACCTATCCAGGAAGGCGCCAGTCGGGACCAATCTTTTTCTGAGACCAGAGATGAAATTGAAGAAATTGCCAACGAAACCACCGACCTATTTGAGCGTGGAGGAACTACCACCGCCTCTCAAACTGGTGAAGAATACCGACAAGAGCTACGCAAGGCGTTGGAAGCTGGACTTGGAGAAACGCTTGCGGAACTACCATGGAAAGCCGGCTCAGGAATGGTCAAAGGAAAACAAACCGGCCATTTCTTCCTTGCTAAAGTCGGGGAGCAAACCTATTTAAGGTTCGTACCAAATGATTCAACCTCACATGAGACCGTGATTTCTCAAATTGGCAAATGCTTAAGAACAATTGAATGCAGCGAGTCTACCAAACGCCAACTGCCGGAAAACTCCATGCCTCGAGCTTACAAGGCATGGGAACTTGCCAAAGATAGCATTTGGCATGATTGGGACTTTTACACTGACCCTAAGAATCTACAACCGAAAGTCCGTAAACTAAATCGCGAGGTTCAAACATATCTCGTAGACAATCCAGACTCTATATCCCAGGATCGTCTTGATAAGGCCGATGAAATTCTTATTAGTCCGTGGCCGAGACGTGAAGAAAACAGACTTCGAGAGGTATGGAAGAGAGATTTCAAAGATCGCAAATCTAAGGCCAGTGCTCTTATCGATGCAATTATTGAAACAGGGATAGAACCGTACGAACAACCGGAACGCTATCCAAAGATTTCGCGGGAGCAAATTCACCTAGTATGCTGGATGTATATACAAGCGGAAGATTCTTAAAGTGCACCGCCTGCAATTTTGATCTTTTTATCATCCTAGATGATGCCAAAGTTGCAACCGTTGCACACTTTACTGCCTTTTGGCTTCTGGAACGCCAAATTCTGTGAGTCCTATATAACCATGGCGAGAGACCTACTGCTGCGATACATCTAAATCGAGAGGGAATGTTGTAAGTACGACTTATACCGGCTTAATCTTCGATCTGAGTACGAATTCGGCGCAGCTAAGAATCTTCTGCGTGAGTCACTGATAAGACATGAAGCACCAGTGTGTTGATGCATTCGTACAAAACCATGCAACAACCAGTAACTTTACTCTTTAATGGCTATAGCAAAGCTGACGTTTGCAGAACTAATCTTGAGCGGCAGAGACGTGCATAACTAGCTCTGGGGTACCAGCGCATCGCCCCCTGAGCCAAGACCCTGCAAAAAAGCTGTAGGGCTAAAAAAAGTGAATCGTTCTCGCAAGAGGCCAGGGGCTCGCCACACTCCTCTCGGTCATAGAATTGACTCTTTGGTGTTGAGTTCTTGTTCGCCGCAGCTCATAGGCGCTCAACCATTTGCCTGTAGTTATGATTCCAATCAGAGGCTTACATTCGGCTTAACTACATGCCTACTAGGTGGTGTACGTTTGTATACCTATTTATACCAAAAACTGTTATAATGAGGCAATACTAAGACTGATTCCTCATGACGCAAGCCGGATAGTTACAGCACACCCTCGACCCGTGTAATACTCGCTAATCATGCGAATCGCTGTACTATCAGAAGCTCTTTGAAGCCTTATGTGGGAGCTATTTACGAAGGGTCGAATTATGACTATCTACAAAGAGAACAACGAATCAAACCTCAACGCTGAGCCTATCCTTCTCGATAAGCATCAGACAGCTAAGACACTATCGATCTCAGTATCCAGCTTAGAGCGTTTGATGAAGTCTGCCGAGATACCGTTTGTACGATTAAACGGTCGGGTTCTGTTTCCACGCAGGAAGCTGGAAGCATGGG
>PBCP01000068.1 GCA_002717145.1 Planctomycetaceae bacterium
AAACCGTCTGTCTCACCGCGTCCTTCGGTAACGCCGTCGGTTCCGCGTCCAAGCGTACCTTCGCCTAGGCCTTCTGTGTCTCCGAGCCCTAGACCGAGTACTCCTTCACCGCGTCCTTCGGTAACGCCGTCGGTTCCGCGTCCAAGCGCACCTTCGCCTAGGCCTTCTGTGTCTCCAAGGCCTAGACCGAGTGCTCCTTCACCTCGTCCTTCGGTAGCGCCGTCGGCGCCACGGCCTAGTGCTCCGGCTCCACGCCCATCCGCTCCGAGGCCTAGTATTCCGTCACCACGGCCTAGTTAGTCCTTAGTCACAATTGGGAATCATTGTTGTCAAGGCAGTGTAATGTGCATCGTGCACGTTACACTGCCTTGCTTCGTTCGCGAGAGAATTTCCAGATTCCGTGATAATACATCGAAACTCGCTGATACGTTCGCTGGTTTAAAGCCCACTTAATTGAATCTTAATCTGGTAAATCAAATCCGGAACAGGAAAGGTAATCTGTCATGTTCAAGCGTATCTCAGGTATAGCACTGCTTGCTTTGACAGCATTTTATAGCGTCAACTTACAGGCTCAGCCCGGACCTCGTGGTCCTCAATTTCCTCAGCGCGGTCCCAGAGCAAACGGCCCTGAAACTCGCCGTCCAGTAACTCATGGGCAGCACGGTCCGTCGCGAGGTGATGCTCACCATCGTCTTTATGATGGTGGCCACATGCATGATCGACGCCCCCAGTCTCGACCACCCCAGTCTCGTCCTTCCCAGTCTCGTCCTTCCCATGGCCCTCAGCAACGAGGCCCTCAACACGACCGTCCGCAAAGTCGACCTAGTCATGGTCCGACAGTTCATGGGCGGCAAGACCGAGGGCCCCAGCAGCATCCCCATGATCGACATCACGGTTTCCACTCGAATGCTCCCAGAGGGCCTCAAAGTGGACCAGGTCAACGACCTCCACAAGGTAAGCCACAGGCTCGACCAAGCAACTCCCGTCCTTCTTATGACTCTCGAAATTCACGTCCCTCAACTTCATCTCGACCATCCACGATGTCCATGCGGATTCCTCCTGAAGTTCAGGATCAGTTAGGTCGTATAAAAGCAGCCGTAGCAGCCGGTCAGCTTTCCAAGACCGAAGCGGCTGAGAAAATTGCTGCTGTTCGCAAAAAACTAGAGGCTAGAAAGTCACAAAACGCTCCTCAGAGTAAGCCAGCTTATCCAGCCAAACCTCAGACTCAAGACCGACCACAAGACCGACCACAAGACCGACCACAAGACGCTCGTGGAAATGCGGGAAGCGAGCGAGGTCCGCGTCCGGCAGCCTCACTGTCTCCAGCTGTCCGCGCAGAAGCTGGTCGACTGATGATGGAGTTGCGCAAAGCAGTGGAGTCGGGCGAGATTACGCGTGAACAAGCCATGGAACGATTCAACCAGTGGCGAAAACGATTTGGCACGCAGGCTCCTCAGTCCGGTCGCCCACCAA
Source organism: Planctomycetaceae bacterium (assembly GCA_002717145.1). GTDB lineage: Bacteria > Planctomycetota > Planctomycetia > Pirellulales > Pirellulaceae > UBA721. The sequence continues at coordinate 1,474 of PBCP01000068.1, forward strand.
TGGCTCGTCCTCAATCTCAACGACGTCCAGATATCGCTCCGCTACCCGCTCAGGCAATCAGGTCAGTCAAGCAGGGTCCAGCTCAACCCATCAAGGCTGCTGAAGGGAGGTTGAAAAAAGAGTCGATCCCGGCAACGAAAATTCAACCATCTAAGGTATTTCAGTTACCACCGGAGAAAAAATAGAAAACTCGAGTTTCCAAGTCATTCATTGAATGCTTTGCGGCGATATTCTCGCTTACGCGAGTAGAGAACACTCTTTGGATCGTTATGCCAACTCCGAAGAGAAGATCTCCCTTAGTGATCTGCAAATATGTAGGTCACTAAGGGTTTTTTACTTGTTTTTGCAGTTTAGGAAGTATAGAGTTGAACTGAACTTACCCCCCATTCGTATGGGTAAGCTGTTTTTTAATTGAATCGGTAGCCGATACTTCCTAATATCAAAATATTGAAGAGAGTCTAGCAATATTAAAGTACTGTGGTTTTTGATTTAGCAAAAACTCGCAAGGAACAAAAAAAGGAACGGGAAATGGTGCGTTTGTGCATTCTTTCATTGGCAAGTGTTTTTATGCTCGCCAGTACCACTCAAGCTGAGACTATCGATTCGGTACTTTCTTCTGAGAATCAATCACTCGGCGTGGCCAAAGCATCTGTCGGAATAGTGGACGACATGGCATTTATTCGTCGTGCCAGTGTTGATTTAATTGGTCGGATTCCCACCGTGGAAGAACTTAAAGAATATCAAAACTGGCCTGCGCAAACTCGTCGGGACCAACTGGTAGATAAGCTGATCGAACACCCTCGTTTTGCCGATCGCTGGACAGTGTTCTTTGCTGACTTACTTCGTCTTCGAAGTAATGTGACTGGAGGCTCAGCCTTGATTGCTCATGTACATCGCAACATCCGCGACGACGTACCTTACAACGAATTTGCCGCCACGCTCATTTCGACTAATGGGAAAGCCGGGCGAAGTCCTGAAGTTGGATTTATCCTTGGAGACAACGCAGACCCACTAGCGATGGCCAGTGTTACGTCGCAGGTGTTTATGGGGGTCAGAATTGGTTGTGCTCAGTGTCATGATCATCCGTTTGATGTCTGGACGCGAAAAGATTTCTATAGCGTTGCAGCATACTTTGGAAAAACTCGTCGCTATGAAAGTAACTTCACGCGAGTGGTATACACTTCGGAAGGTGAGCAAACGACCGTGTTATGGCCTCCAGAGGATGAAGCTGAAGAGTCAGAACGTAAGGCAATGGTGCCATCCTTCCCATTTGAATTGATTGGTGCTAAAGAACAGCCTGAATTCATTGCTCGCTATGAAGCACTATTGCAGAAAAAAGCAGATGCTTTAGCGGCCAAAGATAATTCTCCTTCGCTTGATGATCTGTTCGCCGAGGCCGACGGTAAAGTTGAAGCGGCGACAGGAAATGGCATTAGTGTTGCGGTGGCAGAAGCTAGAGAAGAGATCAATAAAATCGATGTCAAAGCTAGTCTCTACAAACGTAGTGAATACCGAGAGCAACTTGCACAGCAGATCACAAGCCCGCGAAATCGCTTGTTTGCTGAGTCATTTGTGAATCGAATTTGGCATGATTTGGTGGGGCGTGGATTTGTTGAACCTGTGGATGATTTCCGAGAAGACAATCCTCCAAGCCACCCTCAGACGCTGAGTTATATTGCTGACGAATTCGTAGCCAACGGCTACAGTTTCAAACAGTTGGTGAAGTCGATTGTGCAGTCAGACGTATATCAGCAAAAACAGGTGCCACTCGGTTCGAATGAACTTGTCCAGGAAGAATTGGAAGCCGCATTTTTGGCGACGCCGATGCGACGTATGCTTAGCGAATCACTATATGACAGTATCGTTACGGCTGGTCATCTGTTCGACCTGAAGTATCGACAGGGTGAAAACGAAAGAATCATCGAGCAGGAAGTCCGAGTGTTACTAGCTGCGGATGGAGAGCCTCAGGATTTGGCATCCGCCGACGTACAGGATCTGGCTGGTAACCCACAGCAGATGACCAACCAAGGTATGGCGATGGAAAACGGTGGCGGAGCCGGTTATACGCTGGAAGACGCGATTGAATTGGACTTCGACGCTTTGCTCAAAGATGAAGATGAAGTCGAACTGGACGTTATGGTTGCCAAGTCTCAGGAAGAACTTGAAGCTGAGCGGATGCAGATGGAAAACCAACGCCGCCCTCGAGTTGGGATGAAATATGAAACGAAGATTGTTCAACGAACCGTCGATGACAATCCTCGCTTTAGCTCGGCTCTAAGGATGGCGACACCTGCTCCGGTCGGACACTTTGTGCGAGTGTTTGGGCAGACAAGTCGGAACGATCTGGGAGAAGCTCGAGACGACAATCCTTCCATGCGTCAGTCTCTGATGATGCTTAATGGCCGTTTGACTCATGAAGCTTCCCGCGTGGGAACACTTGAACCGGTCAGCAAGTATCTGATTGGTGGAAAACCTCAAATTGAAAAAGCAATTGAACTGGCTTACCACGAAATTCTCACAAGGAATCCAACTGCGGAAGAATTGGCGTGGGCTAAAGAAATGATTCAGGAAGCGAAAACGCCTTCTGATGGCATGGCAGACCTGAGATGGGTCATGCTAAATAGCAACGAATTTAGATTCCTGCCTTAAGAGGCGGGGTACTTTAATACACGATTTTTAATTTATTGAATATTGGTGCAAAACCAAACAGGAGAGTCAAACCCATGGCGTGTAATGATTACAAGCTTAGTCGAAGAGCAATGATGGGCGCTACAAGTGCTTCCATTCTCGGGTTTAGTATCCGTGACCTATTGGCCTATTCAGGTAAAGACCATGAAGCCAAAGCCGAGCATGTGATTTTGTTCTGGAATGGTGGCGGGATGTCACACATTGATACCTGGGATCCCAAGCCGGGCCGTCCTACTCAGGGAGAATTTAGTCCCATCAATACCTCGGCTCCTGGTGTGCAGATTTCCGAAATCTTTCCGAAACTATCCAAGCAGATGCACAATGCTGCTTTAATTCGATCGATTGCTGGAACGCAAGGTGCTCATGGTCGTGCCAGTTATAACCTGCAGACCAGCTATCTACCTGGACCAAATCTACGTCATCCAGGTGTTGGCTCAGTGGTTGTCCACGAATTGGATAACAACAGTGACTTGCCACCGTATATTACCATCAGTGGTCAGGCTCCTCGTGCTAGTTACCTGGGACAGAAATGCGAAGCCTACTACGTCGCAGCTCCTGGCGAAAAAGATCCCTATCTGGCGTTCCCATCAGGTATCAGTCAGGTCCGCGGTGATCGTCGGTTGGAGCAGTTGGCAAAATTCAATCAGCGGTTTTTGGACAAGAAGAACGATACTCGTCTCACTTCGACTCAGACGTCTATCGAAGATGCTGTCCGCTTAATGCGTTCACCGGCTCTGGAAGCTTTCGAGTTGGATAAAGTTGACTCGACGACGCTTGAACGGTACGGCGACACCAATTTTGGTCGTGGTGCTCTGATGGCAAAACGGCTCGTTGAAAAAGGTGTTCGTTTTGTTCAGGTTAATCGTGGTGGGTTTGATACTCACAGTAATAACTTTCCGGCGATGAGTAATCATGGTGAAGTGATGGATCCGGCTTTGGCTTCGTTAGTCGAAGACCTGAGTGAATCCGGAATGCTTGAAAAGACGATGGTGATCATGTTAAGTGAATTTGGTCGCACCCCTCGTATTAATGACAATGCAGGTCGAGATCACTGGGCATCTGTCTTTAGCTGTTTTATGGCTGGAGGCGGTATCAAAGGTGGTCAGGTGATTGGTTCATCGGATGAAGATGGTGCGATGCCGAAAGATCGTCCAGTGGAAGTGGCTGATATCCATGCAACCATGTGCCACGCAATGGGAATCGATCATGAGAAGGAAGTCATGACTCCCTTGCTTCGCCCAATGAAATTGGTGGATAACGGCTCGCCAGTGATGGAGTTGTTTAGCTAAGTCGCCAGCCAGTTACCTTTGCGAAACTATTGGTTTTATAATGAAACCTGGCATGGCCAAGTAACTTGGTCTGCCAGGTTTTTTTGTCGAATTTTTATCCTCCCCTATAATTTGAAGATCGTCTAGATCGAGGTTTTCAGGATCATGTTGCGTTTCCCCCTTTACGCACCTAGCTTCTGGGCTACTTGGGCCCTGTTTGTATCAATTCTGCCAGTATCGCAGGCTCAAGAGGTTGAACCTTCAGCCGCACCGACCACTGGTATGCGTGGTTCATTGGTGGAAGACCGAGCTGCCCGTCAGTTAATCGAAGCTGGTGAAGCTCGGATGGATGCCAATGAGACCGAAAAGGCTTTGGAAATCTGGAAATCGGTTATCGAAAGATATCCCCGAAGTCGAGTTCGTTTTGCAGCTCATATGAAACTCGGGAAATACTATCTGGATCGGGAACGTGCCTACGATCGAGCTCGCTCGCATTTTGAAGAAGTCACGATCGAAGATAATCGTGATGATGATCAGCGTGCCGAAGCAATGCTTAATGTAGGCGTTTGTCACTATTGGTCGCGATTGTACGGTAAGTGCTTTCAGGTCATGCGGGACGTGATTGAAGAGTTTCCTGTCAGTCCGCAGGTAAATCAGGCCTACTACTATATAGGTCTGGGGCACTTTCAGCAGGGACACTACAGTCGGGCCATTGAAGCCTTGGAAAAAGTGGGTACCACTTTGACCGACGAAGACAGTAACAATGAAAAGTTGGAAGCGGGCAAGCGATTCTTCGTCAAAGTGGAAGATGCAGACTTGGCTGTGCTCGATGCTGAAGATAGCGTCGACGTGATTTGTAAATCATCGGGCGGCGATGAAGAGGTTGTTGCTTGCTTCCCAATTGGACGAAATGTGCGCATCGTCTTGGGCTCATTACCAACCGGACTGGGTGTTCCCAAGGCTGGAAATGGGACACTTGAAGTTAAGGGTGGAGATACTGTCCAGGTTCTCTATAAGGATTCACACACCAAAGATAAGCAAGTCGACGTGGAAGTGATCTCTGAAGTCATTGTCGTCGGTGATGGTGTGGTGCAGTTTAAGGACGGAGCATTTCATGAATCGTTGAATGGTGTGGTATTAGGTAAAACAGCCAATATTGAAATCGTGGATGCCGATCGTGATGTTACTGAGAATGCGGATTCGATTCAGGCTACCATCTCGATTTATCGCCGTAAGACGGATGAGGAAATTGAAACCGAGCAGGCTGAGTTGATTGCCAAGCAGGGCGTTCCGGAAGAGGGAGCCGATACTCCAGATAATTCACCTTTGGATGATATCCCCCTGTTTGATGACGAAGAACAAAAGGTCGATCCATTCAAACTGATTGAGACGCTTCAGATTACGCTTGCTGAAGCCAGAGTGAAGCAGCAACGAAAACAGATTTTGCTGACGCCCGAGGAAGAGGATGCCTTGCGGCAGGAATCGGAGGAGCCGGCATCCGAGCCACAACCAAATTCGGAGACAGAACCTGCAGAGCCAGCTAATGTAGAAACGCCGGCACCCGAACAGCCAGCCCAGGAAAATGAAGGAGTTCAAGAAGCTCCGGAATCAACGGCCGTTCATAGCGGAGTTTTTCGGGCGACAGTGGCAGTCGTGCGATCTGAAGAAGCTGCAGCCGATGGTCAATTGCAGGCGTTGCCGGGTGACCAAATCCGAATCACTTATGAAGATCAACTGCATACCGGAGAAGGGATTGCCATACTGACTTCGAAAGGTCGATGCCTGGAAGGGAATATTGGCGGAGTCCGTGTGACGCGAGCACTCATCACCGACGAGGAATTGCGAGTACAGACGCAATTGAAGACAGCAGATGCTTTGACTCGCATCGGGAATCGGTACAAAGAATTCGGGCTCAAGAAAAAAGCAGAAGAGAAATATGCTCAGGCGTTAGGCGTCTGTGAGCAAATTATGCCGGAAGTACAGAAGTTACGAGGTCGGTTGCTAGAGGAAACCTATGTGCAGTTATGGCACGTGTATTTCGAAATGGATCGATTGAATCTGGCAGCCGCGATGTGCGAGCGATTACAACGAGAGTTCCCCGCCAGTGGATTTGTCGATGATGCACTTTTACAGTTGGCCGATGTGGCTCGTGTGGGAGGCGAATTGAATCGTGCGATCGGAATCTATACCCGACTAGCCAATATGAAGACGAGTCAACTCCGAGGGGAAGCTCAATTTGGTATCGCCGAGTGCTTCGAGGCAATGGCAGATGCTCAGACTAGTGAAGCCGCTTCGTCGCAGTTAAAAGACAAAGCGTTTCAGGAATACAAGAAAGTCTACGATCAATTCCCTGAAAGTGGCCGTGTGGGCGAAGCCGTTGCTAAGATGGCCAACCATTATTACTTACAGAAGGATTATTCCAGAGCGATCGATACGTTTGAGACGGTTCTGGAGAGCCATCCAGATGCTCGATTCCTCGATGTGATCCTGTTTAATTATGGACGTTGTCTGTTCAGGATGGATCGCCGTAGTCCGGCTCGCCAGAGATTTGAACAGCTAATCGCTGACTTCCCGGAAAGCCAGTTGGCTCCGGAAGCCAAGAAAATTGCAGAAGCTTTGAAAAATGCCGGTTTTTAACCGGACGCCATTCGATTTTCGGCTCTTACATAAATACAGGCGTTGATCACCGAATGTTTCCCTTAACTACTTTATAACTCGCTCCCCTAAAACTGAATTGCCACCCTGAGATAATTATAGGCATTCAGAAAAAAGTAAACACTAAAGCAACGATAGAAATAGAACTATGAAAAAGCTATCAACATCAGCACGGCCTGCGACGAAGGCCTGTCATCGGATCAGTTTTCTTTGCTTGGCTCTAACCGTTACTTTGAGTATGACCATGGAGCCCTTAAGCTCTCATGTTCTGATGACTCAACTCAATGCTCAGGATGCTCCTGAAGATGCTCAAGCGGAAGCGGCCGCTGAGGCAGCTCGGAAGGCCGAGTTGAATCAGCAGTTGAGTCAGTTAGAGTCTGAACTTGGTAAGTACAAAGACTCTGCGCCGGAAGCTGCCAATCTCATGTTGCAGTTGTCAGATGAGTATTACAAGCATGGTCGCGCGCTTGGGTTAGTGCGCATCACGCAGCGTTTCACTCAAGTGCATGTCAATCATCCTAAGCATCGTGAAATGATGCTTAAGTTAATCGATGCGCAGCAAGTCTTGTCGCGTAATAACGAATTGGTAGTCGCTTGCCGACAATATTTGGAACGATATGGTGCTTCAGGTGAAGCTGCCTTGATTGAGATTCGTCTGGCAGATGCACTGGAGCAAACGACGGACCGCGAAGGCGCGGCCAAAGCGGCTGAAGTAGTCTGGAAGCGTCATGGTAATTCGGCAATCGGAAAGCAATATGTCGAGCGAGCCGTCTACATCTACCAGAGTCTACCGGGAAATGAATTGCAGACTCAGGCTGCTGCGTTATCTGAAGAGGCAATGGAGAAAATCCCGGCGAAGGAATTTGCCAGAGCGATGGGCAATAACGCTGTATATCTTTATTCACGCCTATCAAAGCGAGTGGAATCGAATCGAGTGATCAATCGACTGTTCCAAAAAGGTCTGGCAGGCGATAGCGATCAGCAACGTGTTTCGTATCTGCAAATGGCCGCTAATTATGAACAGTTACAGCAATACACGAATGCCGCCAATATGTACCAGCGAGCACGTCAGATTCGGGACGATGCGGATGCGATATATAAGCAGGCGATGAATGTCTACAACAGTAAGACGAATCCTGGGCAGACCGAGTCGTTGCTTAATCAGTTCAAACAGAAATTCTCGACGGATGAACGAAAGTGGACGTTGCAGCAATATGTGGCACTGCAATATTACAACGCCATGAACAACGCGAAGGCTTTACAGTTGCTTCGCGAAGGTCTGCAGGGCGATGCTGTGACACATAACGCCGCTTCTTTATTCATAACTCTCAATGGAACTGAGCCCGCTCGTCTGCAGGACACAGAAAGAGTTTTTCGGGATGCGATTAATAAGTCGAAGCGAGCGGATTCGAGGGCGCGCTTATACCGCTATCTTGCTTTCAATATCTACACGGGAGAAGCTTTTAATCAGAATCGGGCACTGCAACTGTGTCGTGAATTTCTGTCACGATATCCTGACGGTAGTGGTGATACCAACGTGATGATTGACTACCTGTTTAAGAATTCGCCCGATGACAATGCCTTCAGAAATGATGTACGAATGGTGTTGGCATCCAGAAAAAAATTTCTGGAACATAGCGGTCTGTTCTCTTATCCGGCGAGTTGGGTGAAGGCAAACCGAGCGAACGCGGATTACAAGGGAAGAGCTCAGATACTCAAGCAGGAATTGGCCAATGCAGATAGCGACGCTTTGGTAAAGCTATGGGCGCAGTCGAGTGGAAATACCAAGTCAGCAGCCGCTGTCCGCCAGCAGTTATTAGAAACAGGGCACTTTAATGCGATGAATAATGACATGGCATTGAGGTTGCTGGCCGCTCAAACCAGTTATTACCGTAGCTATGCTCCCACGGCGGATCGTGGAATCGGTAATAAATACTACGCTTTGTGGGTGCGTCGATTTTCGAAGGATATTCCAGCCGCGACGGCCTATGTCTCCATGGCGACAGACTATGGAACGCCGGAGGATTGCCGAGCGTCTCTACAGCATATGCTACGACTCGACCCTCAATCGGCTAATGCTGACTTATACCGTCGAATGCTGATCTGTGCGGCAAGAAATGAAGATGCCAATCTGGCACGACAGGCATACAACTGGATCCGACGTGAAGAGCAGCAACATGGCATCCAAGCTTCCAATCTGACGACGATGGGAGATTTGCTGACCGAATTGAAACTTGTCGATTTGGCCAAAGAGCGTTATCAGACCGGGGCGAATTTACCAGTGCTGACCTCCGATGGGAGAACCTGTATGGACCGGCTGGTGGCCCTGGAAGAAGATCCTGCTAAGAGTCTGCAAATATATGAAGCAGCATTTCGGAAGGAGTCAGATCAGTTTGGTTCTCTGATGCACAATGCAATTGCGTTGCGGTTGGCCCCAGCCGAAGATCAGGCGATCGACTGGAATACAGTCCTAGGATTACTCGAACAGGCAAAGGGCCGAGACTTAGATCGTCCGTTTACTACCTGTGGATTAGATGTCTATACGACAGTTGGGTATCTGTCCGTATTGCGAGCTTCAGAGACTCTCGAGCCCGCTCAGATTCGTCAGTATCTGGATCGATTCGTAAAACTGAATCTACCGATGGTATCACCGATTGCCCAATTGTTGCTGCTCAACGATGAGGAAGTACAAAAGCCTGAATTGATGCCGATGTTGTTGACCTATCAACAGGCAACCTATCGCTCCGGCGATGAATATCGTGGATTTGATCAACTAACCCAGTTCGCCAGATCCGCTGCTGCCAAACAGCAACATGTTGTTGCCACGACCATCGGAACAGGGATTCTCGCTAACTTCTCCTCGGTGGACGAAAATCGGCGCAAAGCCGTTCGGGAGCTGGTAAGCCGCAGTTATACACAGATTGGTGAAGTTGGATTGACGATCGATGAAGATAGTCCCATCGCACCATTACTGCAGGCTGCTTTGTATTTACGACTCGGTGATCAAGAATTGGCGTTTGATCTATATAGCGAAAACGTTGACCTCTTTGATGAGCATCGTGAGCAAATGCCAGTCGACCTGGTCGATTTTGTTGTGAATCGCTTAATTGCAGCCGGTGGCGATGACAATTTCAATTATGTAGAAGATTTGGTTCGCACATGGCTTGTGAAGAATAGTGAGTCGGAGGAAGTAAGTGATGATGCCAAAGCGACGATGCAATTATTGCTAGCTGAGAATTACTTCAAAGCTCGTCGATTCGATATTGCACGCAGCGAGTACACCACCGTGGTAAACCGCTATCCGGAATCCGAGCAAGCATTGGAAGCTCAATTTGGAATTGGCGAGTCCTTTATGGAGCAAAAGGTCTTTGATCAGGCTCAGCAAATATTCGACAAACTAGCCAACAGTAATGAAACGCTGATCGTCGTTCGTGCGGAATTCCTCAGAGGTGTTTTATCATTCCGTCGAGGTGACCGAGATGAAGCTCGTGATGTCTTCCGAAGTGTGTTGGAACGTGTGCCGGATGTTGAACTGGCTAATCAGACGCTCTTTAATCTTGCTGAAATCTATCGTGTGGAAGAACGGTATATCGATCAGTTGAATCTATTACGCACCATTGGACGTCTCGGACGACAGAGTAAGAGTCGCCATAACCCAGGGACACCACTTTCGATCGTTGTTCATGATAGTGACCTCGGAATCAGTCGAGGGCACAATCGTATTCCAGTGATCGTGACCACGACCGGAGGGGATCGTGAGATGGTCTATCTGATCTCGACCGGAGCTGGTAAAGGGTTGTTCCGTGGTGACTTGGAGACCGTCCTTGGTGACGTTGCCACAGAAGACGGTTACTTACAGTTAAAAGGGACCGACGTGATTCGCTGTGACTATCCGGAGGAGTTTCGAGCGGAGTTCAAGAGCGTGCCTCTCTCTGATGTTGATATTCGCATTGCCTCCAATGCAGAGTTTGAAATTGCCAGCAGTATCGATATTGAAGGTGACGAGACGACATTCAGTGATGAGCTGATAGCTCAGCAGGAAGGGACGGATGATGAGCGATTGAGTCAGTCACGGCCCTCGAATCAAGTTAAACCTGGAAACCCGCTTTACGTTCAGGTCGTCGACCCGGATCGTGACCTGACCGCGGAAATCGATAATCTGGTCGTCAAATTGGTAACCGATAGTGGAGATGAAGTTCAGGTCGAAGTTACCGAGACTTCTCCGCACTCCGGAGTTTTTGAAGGCGCGGTTAAAACCAGTGAATTGCCGGCCGGAGCTTTGGCGACGGATTCTGCGATTGATCACAGTCCATTGATGGCGATTGATAAAGATCCCGGTACCTTCTGGTTGAGTCAACCTGACGGTGCAGCGCCCAAAGATCTGACCGTGGATATGAAGGATTTATACAGTATTTCCCGAGTCAACGTGGCCACTCCGAATCAGGATAACAACCTGCCAGTACGGATGGATTTGTTGGGTAGTTATGACGGTGAATACTGGTTCCGACTTTCGAGTTTCCCACGACGAAATCAGGTCCTTGGATTTTCAGAACAGATCTCTGGTATTCAGCAACTGGTGGTGATGGGAGATCATCGCAGTTATCGCGAATGGAATCAGGTGCTTTCTTTAGCCACCAATAATTCGGATGAGTTCACTGCGGTTGAAAGCGAACTTGTGATTCAGGAAGAAATTGGAGAAGACGAAAAGGCTGTTGCTCGCAGTGTGCTGTGGTCCGGACTCTTCAACATGGAACGAAGTGCAGCGGTTAGATTTCGAGTGCAGGGTAACACTACCGGATTGGCAGTCAATGGGATTCTCGAATTGCCGTTGGCCAATGGTACCCGGACGATTGATGTATGGCTTGAAAAAGGAACGCATCAATTGGAAGCCTTCAGTGCCTTTGCAAATCAACAGCAAGGAGCAAAGCTCGAATATGCCGTCGCCAGTGTCGACACTCAACAGGTCTTGTTACAGCCTTTGCGGGCTGAGCAATTTATAGAAGCTCCTACAGCGGAAGTGGAATTGCTGGAAGCGCCTAACGTTGTGAAGCGAGTGGATATGTCGATGGCTGAATTGGTGAAGACAACCGAGACGTTCGCAGTAGTTGAAAAAGCGGAGTCACAGGTTACTCAGAATTGGAATGCCATTGAAGACACGCTAAGCGTCAGTCTTGAAGGAACTCCTTCTGGTGTCTATGAACTCTGGTTGGAATACAGTCGTAGCGGTTCTGGTAGTCAGGTTCAGATAGATTTGGATCAACAATCTATTGAACATTCTTTGGTTAACACTGGGTCGTATGACAATTATCAGTCAGTGTTTGTAGGCCATGTCATGTTGGAGGCTTCGGGTAAAAAACAGTTGTTGTTTACGCCCGTGACGGTAACCTCCAACCTGATGGAATTGAAAGCGATTGAGTTGCGACCGATTGATCGTGATGCGGTTGTTAAGAGTGGGGATAGCTGGGAATTTAGATTCCCAGAGCGAAAAATTCGCTATACCAAAGTGGTTGTGAATGAATACGTTGGTGACGCCGTTGCGATCAATCAGATTGAAGTCGGAGATGCTTCTAATGGCGATCTCCAGATTCCGACCGATTCGGATATTCTCTCGCTGGCGAGCAATGATGTTTTAGAGATTGCTGCGGGAGACCGAGTGGTTGCCACGTATACGGATGAGCAGACTTTAAATGAACTCAACACCGCACAGTTACTCACGCGGGAACTTACGGCAACGTATCACAATGGCGAGGTGAATGCGATTTCCTATGCACTGTCGAGTGCCGCCGGAGGAGGCGTCAACGCTCAGCGCAATGAATTGATGCGAGTGGATCCCGGCGAACGAATTGTGGTTGAAGTCGTGGATTATGATGAAGACCGATCTAATGATATTGATACAATCACGGTTGAAGTGGCAGTCAATGATGGCGAGTCGATTCAATTAGAAGCGTCGGAAACAGGACCAAACACCGGGATCTTCACCCGGGAAATTGATACCTCAGATACCGCGGCTGAAAATGTGTTGATAGTGCAACAGGGAGATGTGGTCTACCTCCGATATCTGGATAGTCAAAACACGTTTCCTGGTCATACCGTTCCACGTGAACGAGCAGTCTATGTGAACGAACCTACCGATGCAGTGGTCCGAATCATTCCGTCTCTCGCTCAACGTCAATCACCGACCGTGCCCGCTCAGGTTCAATATCTGGCTGATGCCGAGAAACAGGATAGTGCGGCTGTTGCGTTTGATGCACCTTTGTTGGTTGAGGTGATCGACCCGGATATGGCTAAGGATTCCGGAAGTACCGTCACAGTGGCATTAGTGACAACCGGTGGTTCGGTTGTTTTTGTGGATTGCGTCATAAGCAATTCGCACTCGAACCTCCCTCAGAGCGTAACCGATAACGAAGCTTTGTTGGCCGGTCGCTTTGTAGGGCAGGTGATTATGCAACTCGGTGGTAAAGATAGTCCGAATGTAATTCCTCTTACATCGGAGATGCCACGAGGACTGATTGGGCGAGTGCATGATGGAAAGGAAGAATCGGAATTGTTGCCTGGCTTGGTTGCCATGGTGCTAAATCTCACCGGTGAAGATTCTATAAGTTTGCGATACAAAGACGAGGTGACAGTTTCTGGCGAAGCTGCGATTCTCGATCATAATGCTCGCTTAGTCTCTACCGGACAACTTCAAATCACCGATCGTGAGTATGAAGAATCGGTTGAGTTGTTACACGTTGGCGAAAAGATTTTCTTGAAAGTGCTAGATCCGGATCAAGATGTTTCGGACGAACGCGACAGTATTCAAGTCGTTGTGACGACGGCACTGGGAGAATCAGAAACAGTTTCTTTGTTTGAAACAACCGTTCATAGTGGTGAGTTTACAGGTGCATTCGATCTGGAAGCGATTGAGACACCCGTGCCAAATAATATTGATGCCAATGCTCCGAAGCTGGAAACGTACTTCGGTGACGAAGTTACTGTGACCTATGCAGATCTGCGGTCCGCAGAATCCACCGAGACGTTGGAGCTTACTCAGGCGTTGCCAGTAGTCGTCGGAACGGATGGATTAATCACAGCATTCTCTAAGGCATTCGAGAATGAAGAATTGGCTGTGGAGACCAAGTTTCGAATTGCCGAGAGTTACTTTGAATTGTTTAAGAGCCACAAGGACCTTGGACGTGACGAAGAGAAAACGATTGATTTGGAAGCAGGTCGTAGAATTCTGCAGGAAGTGATGGAAGATTACCCTGATCCAAAATACGTACCACGTATTTCCTATCTGCTTGGGCAATTTTCACAGGAATTGGAACAGTGGTCTCAGGCGATTTCATCCTATGAAGTGATTCTGCAGCAGTACGGCGACCATACTTTGGCGCCGGATGCTCAGTATAAATTGGCTCAGTGCCTGGAGCAGTCCGGAGATTTTGATGAAGCGCTGGAAGCCTATGTTACGCTGGCTGCGACTTATCCTAAGAGCCCACTGATCGCCAGTGTGATGATTCGAATCTCTGACCATTTCTATAAGGCGGAAAACTATGAAATTGCCGCTCAGGTCGGTGAGAAATTCCTCGAAAAGTTTGAAGGGCATGAACACGCTCAACGAATGGCCTTCAGAATTGGACAGGCCTTTTATAAGAATGAGGAGTACACGGAAGCGGGAGATTCCTTCGATCGATTTATGAAACTCTTCCCCGAAGATGCACTCAGTGCAGATGCCTTATTCTGGAGTGGGGAAAGTTATCGGATGGGTAACAATAATCAACTCGCCTTCCGCCGATACAATCGCTGTCGATGGGATTTTCCCGCCAGTGAAGCAGCTAAGTTTGCTCGAGGACGTCTGGCATTACCGGAAATGCTCAATCAGTTTGAAGCCGAAGCGAACAGTATCGATAACGATAATTAAAACAAGTTCTGTATGCCGATGGCATGTAGTCGAATACCGACATTGAGAAAGTAAGACAGTATGATTTTTCGACGAACCCAACGAGTCCAGTCGCCCCGGTCTCAGCAACGAACAAGGTTAGCGAGATTGCTGACGATCGGAGCCTTTCTTGCTTGTTCGGCATTATTGGTCAACGCGGCCACCACTGGTGTCTTAGCTCAGGATGATATCCTTGGTGACTTAGCAGAAGAAAATCTGCCGACGACGCAGGCTGAAGATCAGCAAGCAGCAGATCAGGCTACTGCCGTCGATGCTGAAGGTACGGGAACGACGGCCGAGGAAAATCAGCCGGGTGAACAGGCTCAAACTGAAGACTCAGGATCAAATGTGGATGCAACTGCCGAGTCACAAGATACAGCAGGTGACGGAGAAGCAGGAGACGGTTCCTCGGAGCAACAGGCAGAGTTAGAGCAACCGAGTGCGATTGAGGAATTTCTTAATTCCGGTGCACTGGGATTACTACTTAATGGTGGTGCGTTTATGTGGCCAATTCTGTTGATGGGTATTTTGGCTGTAGGAGTCATCATCGAACGATACCGAAGCCTGAAAATGCTCAATGCAGATGACTTTCAAGTTCGGGAACAGGTTCAGCAACTATTGTTTGATGACAAGATCGAAGACGCTTTGGAGTTATGTGATACACAACAGGGGCCCGTTCCTGCCGTGCTATCTGCCGGATTAAGAAAGTATTATGTGCTGCGTAAGCTGGACTACGATGTTGCTCGAACAGAAGAGCAGGTTGTTAAAGCGATGGATGACTACAGTGTCCATATTGTGGCAGGTCTGGAACGTCATTTGCCCGTTCTGGCAACTGTTTCAAGTGCCGCCCCGATGTTAGGATTCCTGGGGACCGTTCAAGGGATGATTGTTGCGTTTCAACAAATTGTCGAGCAAATGGGTGAGACGAATATTGTGGAAGCTGCGGCGAGTGGGATTCAGGTGTCGTTGCTGACAACCTGCTTTGGGCTCATCGTTGGGATTCCGGCATTTGTAGCGTTTAATTATTTCACCAGTGTGATTAACCGGTTCGTATTGCAAGTGGAACAATCGGCCACTGAGCTGATAGAAAATGTGTCCATTCAATTAGCTGCGGCAGGGATGGAATCCAAGGAAGAGTAACGGCCAGTGCGAGAACGACGTAGAAACAAACTGATGGTGGAACCACCGTCGAGCGCAACAGGGGACATCGCGTTTAACCTGATTGTGTTCTTCTTGGTTTGCGCGTCAGTACAGCCGGATAGTGGACGCCAACAAACGCTGCCTCGCAGTGAACAGGAGTCCGAAGAACAGTCAGAAAACATCGAAGTGCAGTTGGGACGCAACACAGTAATGCTCAACGGGAATGTACTTAGACAAGAAGATTTTGATGCGGCATTGAAACGTGCCCTGACTGGCAAGACACGTGATGAAGATCGTGTCGTGGTAGTGAAGAGTAAGGCGGATACACCTTATTATCATTGGGTCACTGTAACTGAGATGATCGAGTCAGCAGGAGGCATTATTACGATTCAAACCGAAGAGGAGCAACAGGTCGTTGTACCTGGTGGCTGATGTTGGAGGTGAAACGAATCGTCAAATGAAAGTGAAACGTAGATCGTCACAGGCAGATGTGCCCAGCATGGCCATGGGAGATATTGCATTTAATTTGCTTATCTTCTTCGTTATCCTCGCTCGAGCTCAAGATGATAGCCATCTGCAATGGCAACCCGCCGCTGCCGAAGAAATAAATGCACAGGGAACAGCCAAGGTTTCTGTGTTGATTGACAATGACAATAAGTATTATGTGAATGGCCAGCAGGTTGGGGCATCACAGATAGCCGGCGAAGTGGATGCTCTGTTAGGGGATGCACCAGCGGGTGAGCGGATTGTCTTATTTAAGGTACATCGGGAGGCTCAGGCACTATACTTTGAGCCTGCCATTGAAGCGATTAGTGAAGTGGGTGGAGATCTCGTCCACGTACTAGAAAAAAGTCAGGATTAGTTATGAGCAATAACACAGATCAGGAAACGCAAACACGAGGCATCATGGGAGACGTCCAAAGTGTAAAGCGTAATGGGGCGGCTTCCTTAGAGGAACTACGAGAATTTATCGGATCACTCAAAGGCCGGAAGCCTCAGGAAGTAATGGGAGAAGTTGCCACCAATGGGCTCGTTCAGGGGATTGTGATGTCTTCGGTTGGCTTCGTTGCCGTGCTCCTTGTCTTTACAGCCATTCCGTTCTTTATGGCAGAAGAACAACCTGTTGTACAAAAGGAAGTCACACCCGCAGTCGCGGCCGACACGCAACAGGAGGGTGAATCTGCGAACAATGGAAACTCTGAACAGACTGCGACCAGTGATGCCACAGCAGAAGAAGGAGCGACCGGAGACGCTGTGTTGGACAACCTTGGTATTGGGGAAACCAAAGCCGCAGATCCGGAGGAAAACCCATTGGGTGACAAATTCAATGATTTGTTAGAAGGTGTGAAATAGTAGCTTGGCTTGCGGCCAGATCCCACGAAGATTAAAGGAAGGTAACTAGTGAATCTCTTAAAGTCACTTTGCAAACAAAAAGCATTTCAAGTCGGTGCCGTGATGGCACTGGTTTGGCTGTTTGCATTAGCTGACTGGCTCTGGATTCACATGCTGCCAGACAGTGTTCTGCATTTGGTATTTGGGAGTATCACTGGTCTGGTTTGTTGGTTTGTTTATAAACAATCAAAGTCTCGTCATGAGGACGCCATTGTTTTTTGGAGTCTGTTTAGCTTTGGTATTCCTGTTTGGTGGCATGCCGGAGTTTATTTCTGTGAATGGCTGGGGCTGGAAGTTTTCCGCGCTTATTTTGCTCGAGGCGGATTGGCGGTCTTCTTTGTCACAGGGCTGATTTGGGTTGTTTGGGCTGTGGAACAACATGCTCAGAAGATCGAAGCGTTACGACGGCAGGCATTCAATCTGGAAAACGTGTTAACGCGGAAGAAGCAAAAACGTTCGGTCGATCACAAAATCTGGAACCCCTTGGATCCCGACGCTTGGTACTACGGGCAAAAGTCTCCTCGCCTTAATCAGTCTCTCAATGGATTTGTCAGCTACACCGTACTGTTCTGCTTGATCGGTATGATTCTTAGTCAGTTTCAAGGCTGTACTCAGTACTATGACCTCCCTGCCGGCGGAGGTGAAAATCAAGCGGTACAACAGGTGGTGAAAGTCCAGAAGATCATTCGGAAGAAGTTTATTCTAAATCCGTACAGTGCCATCAATTACAACACACCGGAGTTGGATGATGTCAAATTAGAGTTGAATGAAGTCACGGCGCATCGCTATACCAAGATGGGTTTTGGAGAAGGTGATGGGGCGGGATTCGCCGGTGGAACAAGTGATGGTACGGTCGGCTTTGTCAGGCTGGAATATCCCGGGGGCGACTGGAATCAGGACTTTGGTATCGGAGGCGATATGAATATGTTGCTCAAATATGCCGAGTTAACCGGGCAGAAAGTCGCCAAGAAGACAAAAGCATACTCTGCGGCTCAACTGAAGACGTTTGATGGCGTTCGTTGCCCGCCGTTACTATACATAACCGGCCAGCGTAATATCTCTCTTGGGAATAACGACATTAAGATACTGCAGGAATACATCAACGACAAACACGGAATGATCTTTGGAGATAATGGTGGAAGCCGTCATTTCCATAATCAGTTCATTTCAATGATGCAGCGTATCCTACCGGATGTTCGCCCCGTCCGAATTCCCACGGACGATCCAATTCATACTCGTCCCTATCAAATCGCACGCATCCCTTATGTGGCACCCCATGGTGGCGAAGAAGCTTTGGGTTGGTTTAAAGATGGACGCTGGGTAGCGTACTATCATCCCGGGGATATTGGAGATGCGTGGGCTGATGGCCATGCAGGTGTGTCTCAGGATATCTGGGCCAATTGCTATCGGCTGGGAGTGAATATCATGAGTTATGCTCATATCCAACATGCAAAGTGGCGTTTGGCTCAAAAACAATCTGGTGGAGATGAATAATGAAGTCGCTAAGTACGTTAATGCTGATGACTCTTTCCTGGTTGAGTTTAGCTTCTCCGGCACTGGCTCAAACCAAAATTAGCGAAATGTCTCTCGACCGCTGGGCTAAGATGCGAGAGGTCGAACGCTATCAGCTAAACATCGCGGAAAAGTACTTCAAGGAAAAGAAATACGATGTGGCGATGAGCGAATATGAAAAGTATCTATCTCTGTATGAACAAAGTGATGCTGCTTCCTTCGCTCAACTCAAATGGTCGTTGTGCCTGAATAACCTGCGGAAGCAAAACACGGCGATCAAAGAAGGGTTTCAGTCGGTGATCGACTATTGGCCGGATTCTCCGGATGCCGCCAAAGCTTCTTATTTAATTGGCAAGACCTTTGTTGATATTGGCCGAGTCTCCTATGGGAAAAAAGCTTATCAGGAGACGATCGCGGATTTCCCAGATGATGCGGTCGCTGTTTACTCGCTCTCAGGCCTGGCGGAAATCGCCAAACAGGAAAAAGACGAAACCAGTCTGGTAAAGATTTGGAAACGTCTGGCGTTTGATATTGAGCGTACAAAGCTGACCGGAGGTACTTGTGCCACGGCTGCTAATTCTTTGGCGTCATACTATTTTGGTAAAGGGGCATTCCCTGACGCGCTTGATAGTCTGAAAACTAATTACAAAGATGAACGGCTAGCCTACTACGTCTATGCATACGTCCGTAGCCCACTTGGAACCTTGGTTGGTAATGAGGATACTGCCACCGTCGGACTACGTCTGGCAGACCAGGCGGTTTCTTTTCTGAAGCAAAATCTCGAAACAGATCTATCGACCGATGAGTTGAAGGCCAAAGCTCAAACGCAATGGAATCAAATGATCGAGGTCGAAAAGTACTCGCGGCGGGATGATAAGGTACTGGCGGCTTACCGGTCTATGCTTGCGACCTTTGGTAACTTGGATGCGATCATGGGCAGCTTGGCAGATTATCACGTTTCCCAAAAACGATTTGACCAGGCTCGATCGATCTATCGCCAGTTTAAGGATAAGGTGCTAGGACTTTCAAAAGTTGCTCAAAGTTATCGGGCAGAAGCCAATTTGAATGAAGCAATCAAGGTTTATAAACAGCTGGCAGGAGTAGACGCTGAAAATGCAGCGACTTGGCAGGGAGAAGAAGCGGCAGCTTACGTCGAAGTTAAGCAGTACCCACAAGCAATCCAGATTTATCGCTCGTTGGTGGCCTCCGATGCCCTCAATAGTCAGAAGTGGTTATGGGCACTAGCCACGACACAACGTGACGCCAACCTACTTAAAGAAGCTATCGGCACGTATCGCCAATGTGAGAATTTTCCGGAAAACTACCGTCAAATGGCTGGTTGCCACCGTGCACTCAAGGAATACAAAGAAGCACTCGTCCTCTACGGCCAAATCATCGGAAGAAGCGAATCATTGGCACCTTGGGCCCAATTACAAGTTGGCTATACCTTCGAGTAAATGCAGTCAACTGAGATGGCAATCAAGGCGTTTCAGCTTTGTTGTAAAAAGTATCCCAAGGCTTCTTACGCCAGTACGGCACATGCCCATCTTCAAAATAAATACAAGATATCAGTGACGCTGGGTGGAGCGACTGATGAATGAGCAAAACGTATAACCCTTAGGGATATCCAAAACTCTCGCTTCGAATCATAATGTCATCCATGAGCGGATCTACATACGACTATGATGTCTTGGTTGTCGGAGCAGGGCATGCGGGAACAGAAGCGGCTTCGGCTGCTGCGCGCGCAGGCGCTCGAGTTGCCCTCTTAACGACCAATTTAGATACGGTCGGTCAAATGAGCTGCAACCCAGCCATCGGCGGAGTGGCGAAAGGTCAGATTGTTCGTGAGATCGATGCGCTCGGAGGCCTCATGGGACGTGCGATCGATAAAACCGCACTCCAATTCCGAATGCTCAATCGTCGTAAAGGGCCGGCAATGCATAGCCCTCGAGCACAGGCGGATAAAAAACTCTATCAGCAGGAAATCAAAAAGCTCATTGAACAACAGGACGGCATCACTCTCCGGCAGGAACTGGTGGAAGATGTCTTAACCGAAAAAGAAGGTGAGAGCGTCCGGATTACAGGTGTGCGAGTTCAGGGAGATGCGATTTACCGTGCTCAGGCGGTTATTCTTACGACCGGAACATTCCTCTCGGCTCTGATGCACACCGGTGAAGCTAAAACGGCAGGAGGAAGAGCAGGTGAAGGTACTAGCAGTGGTATTAGTCAGGCATTAACCGAAGCCGGCTTCCGTTTGGAACGTTTTAAGACAGGCACTCCGCCTCGACTCAATTCTCGAACAATCGATTACAGTCAGGCAGAGGAACAACCAGGAGACGACAAGCCTGAGCCATTTTCCTACCTAACAGAGAAACTCACTCAAGAGCAACTTCCTTGCTGGATTACATACACCAATGAGAAGGTGCACCAACTCATTCGGGATAATCTGAATCGTGCTCCGATGTATAGCGGACAAATCAATTCAGCCGGACCTCGGTATTGTCCTTCGATTGAAGACAAGATTGTGCGATTCGCGGATAAGGACCGTCATCAGTTATTTCTTGAGCCTGAGGGGTACGAGACAGAAGAGGTTTACGTAAACGGTATCTCAACAAGCTTGCCTCGGGATGTACAGGACGCGATGTTCAAGTTGATTCCGGGTTTGGAGAACGCTCAGATTATGCGTTACGGCTATGCCGTTGAGTATGATTACAGCCCGCCGGACCAATTGCGTCCCACTCTGGAGACTAAGTTTATTGACGGGTTGTACTTCGCCGGACAGATCAATGGAACGACCGGGTATGAAGAAGCAGGTGCGCAGGGGTTGGTAGCTGGTGCCAATGCGGCCCTGAAAATAGCGCAGAAAGCGTCACTCATTATTCAACGCAGCGAAGGGTACATTGGTGTACTGATTGATGATCTAGTGACTTGCGGAGTGGATGAACCATATCGGATGTTTACCAGTCGGGCTGAATACCGATTACTGTTACGGCAGGATAATGCCGATCGACGATTAACCAAACTCGGTTATGAAAACGGGCTGGTTTCAAAAACGCGATATGATCGACTTAATCAGAAAGAACAACAGATTGATCAGGCCTTAGCCTTGTTGGAAACGAAGAATGTTGGACAGGCTACGTTGACTAAATATCTGCGTCGCCCGGAAACAACCTGGGATGAAATCACCACTCATCTGCCAGAACTCAACGATCTGCCCGAAGATGTCGTCCAACAAGTTGTGTACGACGTGAAGTACTCGGGATATATCGCTCGACAACAAATGGAGATCGATCGACAGAGTCGTCTGGCTGAAAAGCAAATTCCGGATGATTTTGATTACGATGCGATTGGGCACTTACGTACAGAAGCGCGGCAAAAGCTATCTCTGATCCGTCCCACAACGATTGCTCAGGCTTCCAGAATCAGTGGCATCACGCCAGCTGATATGGCATTAGTCACAGCGTACTTGCAAAATCGGTCTTAGAATTCCAACCACTGACTGTTGGATGAAGCACTCTCCTGAACGCGTTCGATAAACCGTACGCCTTCGAGACCATCATAGACATTCGGGTAAAGCGTGTTGATGCCTGGGTGAAATCCGTTAGCAATATTGCGAGCCATGTCGTCAAATGCCGCGCGATACACGTTGGCAAATGCTTCATAAAATCCTTCCGGATGTCCGCCCGGAATACGAGTGGACTGTCGAGCTAGTTCCAGCATGTATTGCCCACCAGGGTGACGTTCCATGATTTCAGTTGATTGTCCCTGACGACGCACGATTAGTTGATTGGGGGATTCCTGATTCCACAACAACGCTCCCCGAGTGCCATCGATTTCGAGAGAGAAATCATTCAGACGACCATGGGTCATTTGACTGTAGGTGATTAACCCTAACGTACCGTTTTCCAAACGCATTTGTACGACACCGTAATCATCCAACAGACGGGAACTGTGAAGTGTCTCAACAGTGGCTGCTATCTTATTGACGGTCAGGCCGGTAACGAATCGTATTAGGTTAAACGCATGTGTCCCAATGTCACCCAAAGAACCTGAACCGGCTTTTTCAGGATCGGTTTTCCAGACGCCTCGAGCAGCGTCTGCATTCGTATCAAACGTTGTGAGCCACCCTTGGAGGTAGGAACTACGTACTGCCAGCACATCACCAATTTCGCCACTGGCGATTAACTCTCGGGCCTGCCGAATCATTGGATACCCAGTGTAATTATGAGTCAAAGCAAAGATTCGCCCCGTATCTTCTACAGCCTTAACCAGTGCTTGAGCATCGTTCAGCGTAGTGGTCATGGGTTTATCGCAAACAACGTGAAAACCAGCTTGCATTGCGGCAATGGCAATTTCAGCATGGGTGTGATTGGGAGTGGCAATACTAAGGAAGTCGATACGGTCTTCTTCATCCAGATGAGTTTCATACTCCAAGAGATCATGAAAACTGCTATAGGCTCGGTCTTCACGAATTCCGAAGGCTGGGGCTGAGTCTTTGGCACGTTGCCGGTTAGAACTTAGGGCTCCCGCACAAAGCCTGGCGCGATTATCGAGCGTAGCAGCGATTGCATGCACTTTGCCGATAAATGCCGCTCCGCCCCCACCGACGAGGCCCATGCGAAGTTTGCGTTTGATCTCAGGGTTCATATAATTCACGGTTGATTTGATACAGGAGTAAGAAGGCAGATTGAATTTGCTAACTGCGGACAATTGTAGCTTATCCAAAGCTAGCAGAATTCTCCATTTTATTGGTGTTGACGCAGATTCTCATTTTTTGGGACAATCTGCCGAGTTGGGTATTTAGCCAAGATTGGAAAGCTTGGCGAAGCCAACGAAATACGTTGTTCTTGGAATCTAAGTGATTTGGATTCGGATAGGACAATTGAGTAACTAAGGTGATGGATAGGAATTGGAAGCAGCAGGGGTTTTAAGTAGAAGACCCGTACTGTTAACAAGCCGATTAACTCAGGAGGGACTTTCCGTGTCACTCTCAGCAAAAACTGTATTTACAACTGGTGAAGCCGCGAAAATCTGTAAGGTGAGCCAGCAGACGATTATCCGTTGTTTTGACAATGGAAGCTTAAAGGGATTTCGTGTTCCGGGAAGTCGATTTCGACGAATTCCTCGTGAACAGCTCTTTGCTTTCATGAAAGAGAACGGGATTCCAACCGATGCACTTGAAAGTGGTGACCGAAAGGTACTAGTCGTAGACGACGACGTCGAATTGGTAGAACTGTTGGTCGATGTTTTCGAACGGGATGGGCGATTTGAAGTCAAAACGGCTAATAACGGATTTGATGCAGGAATGCTCGTTCGAGAATTCCGTCCTGACCTGGTTGTTCTCGATGTCATGCTTCCGGATATTAACGGGAAAGAAGTTTGCGTACGAGTTCGAAATGACGATACCTTGGAAGCAGTAAAAATCATCTGTATTTCGGGTATGGTAGAGCAGGACAAGATTTCTGAATTGACTGCTGCCGGCGCTGATGACTTTATGCATAAACCATTTACTGTGGATCGCTTGCTGGACCGAGCCTGTGATCTATTGGAGATGGAACGAGCGGTTGCCAACTAGCAATAAATTACTGGCCCCAATCGTTTCTTCCTGCAATTGGTCCTCGGATATTGCAGTTAGTGAAAGATAACCAAGGACGCGCATCATCCGGTGTGCGTCCTTTTTTAACCACCATAATAAATCTGCTGATTAATGACCTACTGGCCCACTGTAATTGTTCATAACAAGCCCTTGAAGTTGCCGGCGCTGGCTGAAACTTTGGAGCGTCTGGTGCACATGACGGTCTGCGTATCGGGGGAACAGCGAGCCAAAGAGCTGAACACCGTATTGGACGAAGACCCATTTCTTCTTGTCTGGCTCACAGCGCAAGCGGCCTTGCGTGGACATTCGGTAAATTCGTCCCTGAATTTATCTCGATGGATGTTTCAGCAAGGGGAACAAGCCATTGCTGAATTAGATCCCGATCTAACCGATGAGCTGGTACCTCCGGATCCGGAAAACTCGGCAGCCTATGTATGCCAACTGGTTAGTACTTCCTCAGAGACAGGCAAATCACTATGCAGTCTAGTGAACACTGTGGATCCTGAGATATCGCCTGGAGATGAACAGGTCGCCAATCATCTGATGAAGTTGATGAATTCACCATCCCCCTTAGCGGGCCCACGGGTCCACTTCGCCGATTGGCAGAAAGTACTCAATTGGGATCAACGCGAAGAGGCATTTGCCAGTCAGCTTCAACATCAGAAAATGTTGGCCGTGAAAAACTTTGCCTACGGAGCAGGGCACGAGATAAACAATCCACTGGCCAATATTTCGAGCCGTGCCCAACGATTGGTTTCAGAAGAACAGGATCCTGAACGTCGCCGTATTTTGGCAACCATAGAAACACAGGCTCATCGGGCTTCAGCTATGATTGCAGATTTGATGCTTTTTGCCGTACCACCGGATATCAAGCTAGTGCCTAACAACGTTCAGGAAATGATCTCCAAAGTCGTTGAAGAAATGGCTGAGTATACTGATCCCAAAGGTCTGATTGTGGAGGTAGACTCCCAAGAAGACGTCCTAATTCAGGCTGACCGTTCGGCCTGTATGGAAATGTTCAAAGCAGTGATTCAAAACAGCATCGACGCCATGGAAGTTGGCAAGATAAAGATCTCCTGGGAAGTGAACAACGATGCTCTAGTTGTGGTCATCGAGGATGACGGGCCTGGGATTCCAGAAGATCAGGTTCCTATCGTATTCGACCCATTCTTTTCTGGTCGGGAAGCAGGACGTGGAATTGGCTTTGGTTTAACCAAAGCCTGGCGAATCATGCAATTACACCATGGAGACATTCAGGTAGAAAATCGAGAACCGGGTGTAGCTACACGTATGCAGTTTGTCACTTCACCCGTTTGATCTCAGTGGGTTATTGAGCTAAGCCACGACGAGCCAATTCTGCCATCACACCGCGAACAATCGCTTCTATATCGATACCGCTGGTAGAAGGTGCGGATGTGAATTGAGTCTGAGCTTCCTGCATAAACCCTTCCTCTCTCAACATCGTCTCTAGTTCAGAGCTAAGAACCTGGAGTTTCGCAGTCAGTTCCGGCCCTTGAGGTTGCCGTCCAACACCAGTGTTAAAACCACGGAGTTTAATGGCTTCCCGAAATCCTTCGGGGAATTCACTGCGGAAAATCATGGCATCAAACAGCTTCAGTAATCGATATTGAAGATCACGAGCCAATTCCCATTGACCAGTTGATGCTAATTGAAAAATCTTGCCAGTAATCTCGGGAACGACTCCACTGGAGGCATTGGTTCCGCCGTCAGCCCCAACCCACATCATGGGAACCAGAACGGGGTCCCAGCCAGTTAGGAAGGAGAAGTCAGGACGATTAGGCCGAACCTTATCGATCATCCGCATCATCTGAGGAATGTCCCCGGAGGAATCCTTGATTCCAATGATACGAGGGCAGTCATCTGCCAGTCTGGCTACGGTATCCACATCAATCGGCGAGGCGAACAGTGGAATGTTATAAAGCGTGACATCGATAGGTGAATTATCAGCGATCTCTTTGAAGTAGGTGTAAACCGCTTCAGGACCGATCTGATAGTAGAAGGGCGAAACGATTGCCACGGCAGTGGCGCCCAAATCATAATATCTCTCACATGCTCGGATCGTTTCTCGTGTATTCGCTTCAGCGGCACCGGCAAGAATAGGCACTCGTCCATTGACCTGGTCCGCGATGATTTCAATGATTCGCACACGTTCTTCGGCGGTAAATCGTGTGAATTCCCCCGTCGAGCCATTGGGATACAACCCATGAACGCCTTTATCGATTAACCAGTCGACATACCTGCGGGTTTCGCCCTCATTTATGTTTCCGTTATTGTCCAAACAGACGATATTAGGGGTATAGATACCAGATAGTTTTGCTTGACTCATGATTACAATCGATGCTTTTGCGTGTTAAGACGGGGGATAGGGTTATCTAATCCGTACAGTTTTTCTTTGATTCTGAAGAACTATACCCCTCACGGCTAAGCAGGAGTTAAAAAACTAAAACTTTTCTGATTGGTTAAACCGTACCGGTCAGGAAATCAGCTGAAGCTATTCCGATCGTAACGGTTATGACGGAATACCAAGGATGGGTCACAGTGAATTCGGCTGAGGGATGATTAGGCTCAACGCCAAGCTATAGACCTGGCTACAGGTGAGAATTGGCCAGCCCGCTTTAAGAGTAGACAATTCATTTGGAATGGAAGCATGGCACCAGCACAGGAAAATGTGAGTAAATACCCCAAGACATTGGGGATTATTGCGTTGATGGCTTATTTCCTTTTATTCACTTTTGCGACCATGCCAGCCTCAACACCTGGTGCTCAGGCATCGGTGAACGCTCATCAGGTTCCCTGGTTGCGGATGATCATTCCAGACATCGTCGTGTCCGAATGGGCTGAACAATCCTGGGATCGTGTTTCACTTGTTGATCGTTTGCCAATCTTCCTCGGGAGCCTCGCACTACTTTCAGTCGTCCTGCTAATTGGTCGAGCATGCTTACGATGCGCGAAGTGTAAAGAACTTAATCGTCTGGAAATCGTAGTTCTGTCGTTTGGAGTCGGGACACTTGGATTGACATTGTTTGCGTTTACGCTCGGTGTCTGTGGGATGCTCAAAATATGGTGGCTTTACCTCGTACCAATTTCTTTGGCAGGGTGGGTCGAATATGTGGCTCCCAATGGAATTCTGCGAAATGTACATCCCCAGCGATTCTTGCCTTGTCCGTCTGAACGTCGAAGTTTGGGAGTCTGGATTGGTTTTGGGCTGATAGTGATCATTGTCGCCGGAGCGATGCTACCGCCGTGGGAATTTGATGTTAGGGAATATCACCTTCAAGTTCCCAAAGAGTGGTTCCAGGACGGAGGGATTCATTACTTACCTCACAATACCTATGGGGCGATGCCTTTAGGTGCTGAACTGATTTGTGTGGTCCCTATGGCCTGGGCTCAGTTGTTTACCGAATCAGATGCGTGGTGGGATGGCGCGTTGATTGGTAAGACGTTCCTTGCGTACTATGCTTTGTTTGCGGCTTTAGGGTGCTGGGCGATTAATGCTCGTCTGGGAAATAGAATCTCGGCGACTGCTACAGCGGTTTTATTACTGTCCTGCCCGTGGGTCGGCTACATCAGCATGACAGGACTCAACGAAATGGCACTCGGTTTTTACCTCGTTGCAGCCATCATGGCGCTCTACTGGTTGCAAAGATCTTCTGACGACTCGTGGTTGAAAATTGGACTGGTGGGACTGTTAGTGGGTGCAGCAGCGTCAGTGAAATATACCGGTGTGGTATTTGCTGTCATCCCGATAGCCATTTGGATTCTAATTCAATGTCGTGCACGAGTACTGCCGGCGATGTTGATTTTTGCTGTGGGAGCAACCATCAGTTTTTCCCCGTGGCTGATCAAGAATTTGGTTCATACAGGAAATCCGGTCTTCCCGCTTCTCGGCTCACTATTCAACTCGGGTGAACAGACAGCTGATCAGGTCTCCCAATGGAATAATGCGCATCAGGTACCGGAATCAGATAACTTGCTGGATAGTATGACGGAGTTGTTTTTGACAGGCTCAAGAAATAGCCCGCTACTGATGGGATGTTTACTGATTGCAATTGTTGTTTATCGTCAGCGACGTGAGTTGCTTCCATATTTTCTAATACTGTTATATGGAGTTTTGGTTTGGTGGTTCGCCACTCATCATCTGCAGAGGTTTGTTGTTCCACTGCTTCCATTGTTTGCCATCCTTGCAGGATTAGGATTTGAAGTTGCTATCCGAGGGTATGCTGCTTGGCGTAAGGGCTTGCTGGTAGGACTGTTTTTATATGCCGTGATGTACCTTGGTGCCGGAATGGAGACAGATTCCAGATTGTTAGTACGACTGGAGACAATTCGTACAGGCCCTGTATTACCGGAACAGGATACTACGACATTTCGTGTGCATCGATTTCTCAATCAACAGCTTGGTCGTGACGGACGTGTCGTTCTTGTGGCAGACGCCGAGCCTTTTGATTTGCAAATGCAGGTGGATTACAACTCTTGCTTTGATTCGTCCATCCTTGCTGACTGGCTTTCTGACCAAGACCCGGAGAAACAACGGCAATTGCTACAGGAAAAACAGGTGGACTATGTATATGTGAGTTGGGAGGAACTGCAGCGGTATCGTAGTAGTTATGGTTATGATGAAAGAGTTACGCCGGATTGGATTCAACAACTCGTTCAGAACGGCGTTTTAATAGAGGTAAGTGATTTAGAAATTGAATCGCAGTCCGGTCAGCTATTTCGTCCTACTCCTCCTGCAAATCTGCATTAACTTCCTCCCCCCAACAAGATTTAATTCAACCTTATGCTCATCCGATACCTCGTAGCCAATATGCTAAAGTCTCAGGCTCAGGAGGCAGTACGCAGTAAAGTGGAACAAGCTGTCACTGATCAGGCTCGGAATATTGCGGAAATGAAACAGGGGCGGGAAATGCCTGCCTGTGAATTGGCTATGGTCTTCGCCAATTCTCTGGAAGCTTCCGGAGTGGTCGATCAGATGGAAGGTGTGATCAGTACGCAATGCGCAAGCTTCGTTGAGCATGCCGGCCGATGGCATGGTATGGATATTATTGTCATTGAAGCTGGGGACACCTGGCGGCAGGTAGCCCGAGCGGTGACAGATCTGATTAACATGCATCATCCATCGTGGGTGATTTCAGCCGGTTTTGCATCTTCGTTGTCAAAACGAGTCCGGAAAGGAATGATTGTGATGCCCAACGTGATTCGAGACGTCAAAGGTCGAGAATTACAGGTAGGGTTTCAGCTAGGAGAAGCCAAACCACAAGCGGGATTATTGACAGGCGATCTGGTCAGTACGCCTGAAGTCTTGACGACACCAGCAAAACGAAAAGAACTTGCCAGCCAGTTTAGGACCGAAGTGGCGGATATGGAATCTGCTGTGGTCGCCGAGATATGCCGACAGGCACGACAGCGATGCATGGCGATTCGAATTGTAGCGGAAGATTTTGACGATCAACCACCGGAGTTGATGAGCAGGATTATGAAACAAGGTAGTTTTGCCGCCAAGTTTGGCGCATTTTCCAAAGGCTTGTTTACGCAAGCCTCCCAATTGAAGGAAATGTGGGACTTAAAAAATGAAGCCTATAAGAGCTCGGAACGCTTGGCTGGTTTTCTGGCAGGTGTCGTGCGGCAATTGTAATCCTCTGGTGACCATGCTGGACAGGACTCGATGACTAGATGATATTGGACGTCGGTAGGTAGAAAGAATTCGTGACTCACCTGCTGTCTCCACCATGACAAAGAGAGTGACCCTATGAAGATTATCCTTGCAGCACCGAGAGGTTTTTGTGCTGGGGTTAATATGGCCATTGAATGTCTCGACCTTTCTATTAAGACGCTTGGTCCGCCGGTATATGTGTACCATGAGATTGTTCACAACAAATACGTTGTTGAAACATTTCAAGGTAAAGGGGCAGTCTTTGTGGATTGCTTGGAGGATGTCCCGGTCGGTTCCAATTTGCTTTTTTCCGCTCACGGAATATCCCCGCAGATTCGTGAGCAGGCGCGTCAGCGAGAACTCTATGCGATCGATGCAACTTGCCCATTAGTCACTAAGGTTCATCTGGAAGCAGTACGCTATGCCAAGCAGGGATATACAATCCTTTTAATCGGCCATGAAGGTCACGATGAAGTGATTGGTACGATGGGGGAAGCACCGGAAGCGATGATTTTGGTCGAAAGCGAAGACGCTGTAGACCGTTTAGAAGTAGCAGACGATTCCAAAGTCGCCTACCTAACACAAACGACGCTTAGTGTGGACGATGCCAACCGAATCATCGCTCGGATCCGCCAACGATTTCCTCAAGTCGCGGCACCACCTAAAGGCGACATCTGTTATGCCACCCAAAACCGTCAGGAAGCAGTGCGAATTATTGCTGATGATGTCCAATTAGTTTTGGTCGTTGGCAGTCAAAACAGCTCAAATAGCCAACGCCTTAAGGAAATTGCCATCGAGCAGGGTAAAGCGGCATATCTTATTGATGGTGTGGAAGATATTGATGATGCGTGGTTCGACTCAGTGGAAACGCTGATGATTACAGCTGGCGCGAGTGCACCAGAGAATTTGGTACAGGATTGTGTCGACTACATCCAGTCTCATTTTGATGCCGAAGTGGAGTCTCGAGTGATTCGAGAAGAACAGGTGCACTTCAATCTGCCTAAAGAATTAAAGTCACTACTCTAATTCTGTAATCCGGAGATTTCTAAAACTCAGATTCGTTGTAGGGTCGTGCCCTTGAATCATGATCGACCCGGCAGCAGTACGCAGTCCTCGGCGTGGATTCTTATCGGCTTCACGTTCGTCATACCAGTCACTCACCTGGTATCCGTTGACCCACACGGCAATATGATTACCTGACATGACAATTGTCTTGTGGAACCACTCGTTATCTAACGCGACAATCCGTCGAGCATCCTGGCGGCGAAAGATCCCTCCCGTTCCACAATCGGCCGGCTCCAGTGGGTTACCATCCTTCATCCCATTTTGGATTTGGCTTTCATATCCCATCATGACATCACCAGGAATACATCTTAGAAATATCCCGGAATTCAATGCTTCGGCATAACTGATGCACTCGAGCTGTAACACGAAATCAGCGTAGTGTCCTTCGGTCTCTAACTGCCCGCGTCCATTGACCACATTGAGTTCACCTGCCGCGGTTACTGAAAACATACTTTCCATCTCTGGATATTCAACCCAGCCAGTTAAATCAGTACCGTTGAAAATCGAGTCCAGACTTAACGGTCGAAGCAGGATGTTACGGAATGCAACCTGACCGGAATTTAACTGTAAACCAATATAACCTCTCCCGATTGGCGATTCATCGGTGTATTCGAGGACTAGATTACCGTCCACGATTCCACGTATTTGATTACCTTGCACGGTGATTTCCGCCGTTTGCCATTCGCCGCTGGTTGGAGCATTTTCGATTTTAGTACGACCGACTAAACTCCCCGTAGGAAAGGGATTGTCAGTAGGTGCAATGTTAAATTCATAACAGTCTTTAGTGGGGTCGGTAGGAGTGGCTGAGGTTCGCAGGAAAATGCCGCTGTTGGTGGATTTATCCGCTTTGAACTCCAGGCGAAGGACATAGTCCGAAAACTCAGAAGTGGTTCTCAGTAGTCCCTGCTCACCTTCGCTGACCGTGATGGCTCCGTCTTCAATGGCCCAATTGGCGTCGTTTTCAGGTTTCCAGCCAAAAAAGCTACCTCCATCAAATAAACGAATCCAACCTTCCGCTAAATCTTCAGCTGGTACAGGGATAGGTTCAGGGCTTGGTGTCGTCAAGGCAGGAGGTTCTTTGATCTCTTCTCTTTCCTGAGATCTACCGGTGGCTCGCGGATCAGAGTTTTCTGAGACAGGGTTCTCTGGTTCACTCGCTTCGGGGGAGGGGGAAGGGGCAGGCTGTGCGTCTTCAGGTGAACAGCCGAAAACTAAAAGCAAGAGACAGGTAAACAGCAATGGAACCGACTTGAAACTAGTCATGAATTGACCTGCGTAAATGAAGGGATTTAGTGTGTGGGTAAGGGATTGAGGCTTCCACATTATAGCAATTTGTGAAACAAGCTTCGTATGATCTTCAATCGATCTAATTAGACCGAGCTTGGAAGGATTTCTATCTGCACTTCACCAGTGATTCCTCCTGTTCGGCCCTCAATAGTACTTAATGGAGCGCTTTTAGCATCTAGAGCCGGGAAGTCGATAATCACCTCTAAGAGATTTCGAAGTTCAAGCTTGTCTGTTACTTCGAAGGTGGATTTGCCCTGAGATACATCACCAGTGCCGATGGCTTCATGATTTAGAAAAACAGTGGCGAGTGCGTTGACCTCAGTCAAAGTGATTTGCACGAGATCACCTTGTTCCAGTCCGGTTGGCTTATGGAAATATCGCTGGAACAAGACTTTTCCATGAAAAGAGTCACCTAGTGTGTCACTCCAATCGTTCGGGATTTTCATCGTACCTGGTGGAGGGACTTCTATACCAGTTTCCTGAGACTCCGCCGAGTCAGACCAGTAAGTTGTTGCCAAAGGAGTAAATTGCCAGGGGCCCCGAAGCCGTATGGTATGCATAGGAGAGAGTTTTATTCCGGCGTAAAGTCGTGTGAGACAGTGAATTGGCGTAATTGCTGTTGGCTGTTTTGAAATGCCCGAACGATAACCTGAAAGCCTCGTAAAGGGTATGGATATGGAGGTGCCGTCTCGGATTCCTGAATGTCATCTACGCCACCGGTCGCATTATCATCCAATCCATTGAGACCTTCATCGATCAGATTATTTGCACCGGAGTTTTGATTTAACCCGTCACGCTCGTACTCAATCGTCCAAGTGTCATACGTGCGGTAGTTGCCAAACTGAAAGTATTTGGGGTTCGTTGGCAGCAACGGCGGCAGCATCGTGTTTCTTAACTGGGATTTGGGATCCGGGAGCCAGGAAAAAGTGCTCATTGCCTGGCATTGTTGGACAAACACTGGCGCGTTGTTGGTGATGGTGTAAGGTTGTGCGTATCCAAGATCAACATAGGCGCCTAATCCAACAACGCGTGCACCTCCAATAACGGCCGATTCGTATCCTGGGTCACCAGGAGTCAAAGCTGTATCAAGAGTCGGGGCTCTGAGGTTTCGGGCCTGCGGATCGTACACTCTTATGTCAAATGCCAATACCTGATCCATAACGACGTCCTCGCCCATGGCGATGCCGGATTGGAACGGTAACCGCGCGTGGCTGAACGGATAGGGAAAGTTGGTATCGACATTGTTATTGACGACGCCTGCCGGAATGTGGGCGACTCGGTTTTGACGCATCGTCAAGTCAGCCAGACTGTTTGCGCTAATCGTGCCGTTATTGTTTACTCGGATCGAAATGTCGTTGTTATTTAAGAAAACAGCTGCCGACGAGGCAGGGTAGGGAGTCCCGTTAGGTTGAAGAAGTACTCCTTGAGGTCCGTTTAAGTCAGGTCGTATCAACAATGCACGCCGCCGCAGGGTCGCCAATGGCATCCCATTGTGTTGAAGCACTCCAAGTTGGCCTTCCAAAGCTTCGTCAGTTGTTCCGTTGTTGTTGTTATCCAGTCCGTCACGTAAGAATTCTGTGTTTCGTGGTTCAAGCCAGTAGATTACTTCGGCATTCGAAGAATTAATGATTTCAAAATTCCGCGTACTGTCGAGTAGTCGTCCTTCAATCCTGCCGGAGAACGGGTCTTCTAACCGACGAGATGTGAACATAATCACATCGTCGGTGTCTCCTGTCAGATTATCGAGTCCGAAATTTGTGTTTACAAAGTCGTTATCGATGCCTTCGATGATCTCGAAGTAACCCATGCCGGCACCGGCGGGGGTGTTAGGAACGGCCTGTACCGTGATCCCCTTAAAGTCGGCTCGCATCACATTGGTGATGTTACGTAGTTGCCCGGAAATCTGTACCGTAGCTCGACCTTTCGTGACTGAATCTGTGATTTGACGAAAAGCTTCCAGAACGCCGATGACCAACATCAACCCCAGCGTGGAGGCGACCATGAGCTCAACCAGAGTCAGGCCATGACGTCGACGGTAACGGTTTTTTGGGTTCATCAATGTTCCAAGTCGCAAAATCTTGTTTAGCAGGTGGGTGTGAATCACTCCACTCTCTAAATATTACTCAACCGAGCCTTTTCGGGGAACATGATTCTCTAAACTTCCAACCGCTGTTGTCGACAAACTAGCACAGAATAATCTCCAAATCATATGGACACTACCTCCAGCAATAGATTTCAATATTCATTATGAAACGCGGAATTGGAAGAATGGAAGTCTTGGTTTTTATGGCGTTGGCAATTGTGCTGGCGGGCCTGCTATGGCCATATATATTCGGTCGGCGAGTGGAGAGCCGTCGGAATATGTGTGACTTTCGTTTGACACATCTGGCTTTTGCAATGCAGATGGCCGAGTCAGATTCCCATTACTTACCAAATTACCGAACACTATGGCAGCCCACTGCGTCCATTGAAGCGGACGGCATTCAGCATGAACGGGTGGCTGGCTGGCCTTTCTGGGCTTTGCCGACCCTAGGATTAGAGCCTCCTGTCGGAACGGATGATAAGGAATCTATGTCCGATCTGAGATCAGGTAAACATAGGGAGTTATTCGACAGTTTTGTTTCAGACTACTCTCCCCAAGCCCCAAAGAAATTGCGAGATACCTATCTGCCGGAATTAGTGTGTCCCGATAATTCACCGATTGAACTGGAAAAAGGAGATCCGTTACCTGGGGGCTACACCTCGTTCGTCGCTAATGGTGGATTGCCCGATGTACCCAGAACGAATTCCAATGCCGTTCTGGTCGACTATCCAGCTAATGGCTTATTCGTTGATGATCCTCAATTGACCGGAGAAGTTTATGACTGGGAAACTCACACCTTGAAGTCCATTTCGGAAAAGGATGGTCTGGATCACACTTTGATGCTCAGCGAAAATGTCGATGCCGGAAATTGGATTGATGCCAATCCATCAGGCCTGTTGTTTCATTGGAAACCAACAGATCCATTCCCCGAGGGTGTTCAAGTGCAGGAAGTGTTTGGTGTGAATCAACGGCGTGGGGAAGGGCGAGGGAAGAACGATATTCGCTTTGCCAGAATTTCCAGCAATCATCCCGGGATTGCCAACGTGGTGTATGCCAGCGGTCGTACCGATCAGTTGCATGAGAGTATCAGCCCCCGAGTGCTCCAGTTTCTGATGATGTCCAGTGACAAAGACGGCAAGTGGCCGGGAACGACCATTCCGATTCTCAAAACTGCACCGGCCGAATAGCCTACTGGGCCGACTCGGAAATTGCGTCTCTCACATCGCGGATGATCTGATCGATGTCATAATGATTTGGGTCTCCGATCATTTCCCGGATTCGGCTTAGATCGGGAACACGTCGACGAATGTCTTCAAAAGATTCATCGTAGGCTTCTGTATAGGTTTGGAATTCAATCGTCGAATCGGATTCGCAAATGGCGATGACTTTCTGAGCTAGTTCCAAAATAGAAACAGGTGCATCGCTTCCAATGTTGATGACTTTTCCATAGGCCTCCGGAGTTTCCATAAGTTGCGTTATCGCTTGGATGACATCATGGACATGGGAGAAGCATCGGATTTGTTGACCGTCGTCATGGACCCGAAGTGGCTTTCCGCTGAGAGCTGCCTGAACAAAGCGTGGAAGCACCATGCCATAGGCTCCTGTTTGTCGAGGGCCAACAACATTGAAAAATCGTCCAATGACAATCGGTAAGTTGTATTCTTTGACGCAGGCAAGAGCTAAGAATTCATCGATGGCCTTGGAGACCCCGTACGACCAGCGGGGACGAGTGGTAGATCCAAACACGAGATCATCTTCTTCCGTCCAAACCTCTTTAGGGTTTTTGCCATAGACCTCACTGGTTGAACTAAAGAACGTGGTGACTTTCTCTCCACGTTCAATTCTCTGACGCAGCGCTGCGAGGAGCAATTGAGTGGGATAGATATTACGTTCGATCGTTTCAATCGGCTGTTTAGCAATCAGTGCAACACCCACGGCCGCTGCCAGGTGGTAAACCTGATCTTTGCCCTGGATAACTTCCTTGATCAGCTCTTCGCTCCCAATGTCGCCATGAATGAAGGTCAACTGCGAGTGACTTTCCAAATGCTTGAGATTGGTCGGTGTGCCGGTACTCAGGTCATCGACAATCGTGACATGATGATTGCGGGAAAGCAGTAGCTCGGTGAGGTGTGAGCCGATAAACCCGGCGCCGCCTGTTATCAATATATTACTCAATTCAGAATCCCCGATTAGTACCTAAGTGACCAAGCCTGCGACAGAGTTTTTTAAATAGTTATAGTTCTTATTATCGGAATGAATGAGCGGTCAGAATCAGGCTAATCCGCTACCCTTGGAGCGATATCTTCGTAATAACCGCCCAGTTTTGAGAAGAAAACGGGCGGATCACTTGCCCAATCTCACACGGCCAATACGTTCTTGTTTTCTCAGGACGATTGAACCTGTAAACTGATAGTATTGAGGTTAGTTTCA
>PBCP01000069.1 GCA_002717145.1 Planctomycetaceae bacterium
CCAGTTGGGTCAGCCATTTCACCAGCTTCACCCATCATTTCGCTAGGATTAGCGTATTGACCTTCTGTGCCACTTTCAGCAGCTTTTTCACCGCAACCGATGATTCCAAGAGTAGCAATTGCCAAGAAAGCTGCTAGAAATTTAAAAATTTGCATTTGATTGTCCTCTATAAACCTAAAAGAGATTTGTACTAAAAGGGGGTTTGAAACTATTACTATAGATTCGATACACCCTGAGAATATTCCCAAAAAATGGCTATGAAATAAATATAAACAACTCGAGGTATGAATTGGAAGAATTATTTGACAATTCTTGAATGAGTTGGCTTTCGCGTGAAATTATACGGGTTAGGGAGTTTGTTGCTGTTGAGTATTAGCTAAGAACAAAAAAGCAGTGACAGGTTTTCCCCGCCACTGCTTTGGAGTTTTAAGTTTCTGAGATAATGACTACTGAATCTTAGCTTCCCCACTACCGTTATCATCAAGTGTGATAGTCAAAGTGGAAGCTCCACCACCGTCTGCAGTAGGTTCAGCAACACTGACTTGGTTTTTCCAGTTGTCTTGCTTTTCATAGCTGCTGAACACTTCATTGATCAAGCTTTCCGGACCAGGATCTTCCCCGTCTTCACTCATCATGTTCACCATATCCATATAGGCAGCTGAAGGGTCTCCTTCAGCCTCATCAACCATGCCATCATTAGCTGGCTGCTCATCAGCTTCTAGCTTGGAAACACGAACGGTGTAAGACCCCCCCAGTGCACCATCGACACTTTGGCCATCAGGAAACACGGTTGTAATTGTGAAATTACCACTAGCATCCGAGATACCACTGGCACTGCGTGAGCCCGTAGACCCAGCTTCGGGAGTCATAGTAATTGTTGCACCTTCTAACGGCTCACCGTCATAAGTTACGGTTCCGGTGACTGGTGTTGTAGGGGGATTGGAGGCACCACAACCTGCAATTGTGATCATTACGCCAACGCAAAGCAGTGCGACGAGCTTTTTATGCATTGTCTTCTCTCTTTTTATAAAAGGGCAATAAATGTTTTGGATATATAGGCAACAAGAAATTGCTTACTACTTACTTATAATAGACGTATTTCGAGGCAAATTTATTCCCAGAATATACATCTCACATTATTTATGAATATAGCAACCAAAAACGGAGTGTAAAAGGACGAACTGGTAATAAATGCCTCAACTGGATTCGAGTATCACCCATATTTCGCATAATCATTAGAGATTAAAGCTGGATTGAGTATTTGAAGTCGCTGATTCACTTTGAGTAGAATGAGAATAGTTGAAGCAGGGAGATAGGCAAGTCATGTATCATCCAGAAGTCAGTCGTCGGGTGGCCATTCAGGCTGGGTCGGTAGGGTTGCTTGGTTTGGGAATGAATCACCTTGAGCCTCTCACTGCAATGGGAGAAGAACAAGCTTCGAGCCCGACCGCCAGAAATGTAATTTACATTTTTCTTTCGGGCGGCCTGGCTCAGCATGAAAGCTTTGATCCCAAGCCGGATGCTCCGGAGGATGTCCGTGGTGAATTCAAGGCTATCCGGACTCAGACGCCGGGAGTTCTCGTGTCGGAACACCTTCCAATGTTGGCCCAACGCAGTAAACGGTGGTCGTTGCTTCGCTCATTGACTCATCCTTACAACGAACATTCTCAAGGTCATCACGTGATGTTGACCGGACGCAGTGATTTACCTCGTGGGTTTAGTGGCTCACGTCCAAATCCGACGGATCACCCTTGCATAGCGTCGATGGTTAGTAAGGTGTTACCGCGTCGAAACAATCTTCCGCCGGCCGCTGTATTGCCCGAAAAACTGATTCATGTTACCGGGCGCACCATTCCAGGCCAGTTTGGTGGAGTTATGGGAACTGAACACGATCCGTGGTTTATAGAAGCTAGTCGGTTTCGTACGTCAGAATATATTCATGGCGCCTTTCCTGAGTATGGCTTTCATCGGTGGGAGGGACCAACGAATCCGGAGAACTACAAATTTGAAGCGCCCCGTCTTGAATTACAACATGGAATGCTCAAGGATCGATTCCGTTCGCGGTTGAATCTTTTATCAGGTCTGGATGCGCAACGTCGTAATTTAGATCAGGCTGCAGGAGTTGAAGATTTTGATAGGTTCCGCGGGGAAGCTGCTCAGTTACTTACGGGTGAAGGAGTTCACAAAGCATTAGACGTGCACGAGGCAGACGATGCTTTGCAGGAAAAGTATGGCAAGAATACTTTCGGCTGGTCGTTGCTCATGGCTAGGCAGTTGGTTGAGGCAGGCGTTCGCATGGTTCAGGTCAATCTAGGCAACGATGAATCATGGGACACACATGAAAATGCATTCCATAATTTGAAAGAGTATTTATTGCCACCCACTGACCGAGCCGTAGCCGCTCTGCTTGATGACCTGGATGACCGGGGAATGTTGGATGAAACGTTGATTGTCATGGCTGGTGAGTTTGGCAGGACTCCTCGGATCTTCACTTTTAATGGAGCGAAGAGTGGTAAACCGGGCCGGGATCACTGGGGCGCGGTGCAAAGTGTCTTTTTTGCAGGAGGTGGTATCAAGGGAGGGAACGTCGTTGGTTCTTCTGATCGTCAGGGCGGGTACCCGGCGGCTGACCCCTATATGCCGGAAGATATGGCAGCTACTATTTATTCTGCGCTTGGCCTGCCTGAAACTGTCGCCTGGTACGACAAATTCAATCGTCCGCACCAGGTGTATCACGGCAGTCCGATTCGCGAACTGCTCTAATTTAAGTGTGATACAACCATCCTGAACGCTTTGTCAGGCTGCGTGCTACAATAACGGCATTCTTCTTTACACGTATTGGAAGGGGCCGGCAGTGGCACAGCTCCGACGGGTCATTCTATTGGTGGCATTATTTCCTTGCAGCAGTCTGGTTGCGCTGGATCTCAATCTTATGCGTGTTTAAGTTGAAATGCAGCTCTTAGGTGTCAGCGTTCGTTCATACTGAAAACCATGGCCGGTCAGAATGCCGCATGGAAATGAAAGCTTCGATTAATTTTTCTTTTATCAAATAGGAATGTTATATGTTGGTGCGTCATGCAGTGATTGTTTTACTACTTCTTGTCTTGCAGGGTTATCAGGTAAAGCCAGTCAGAGCACAGATTAATGGCTATTACAGATATCCCGCGATCCACGAGGAAACAGTCGTTTTTACGGCCGAAGGAGATCTGTGGAAAGTGAGCCTCGGCAATCCGCAGGCAACCCGCCTGACAACTCATTTGGAACAGGAGTTACATGCGAAGATTTCTCCTGATGGAAAATGGGTGGCATTTTCAGCATCCTATGAAGGCCCAACCGAAGTTTATATCATTTCCATAGCAGGCGGTCAGCCACGTCGATTAACCTATGACGGTGATTCGGCGCGTGTGGTGGGATGGACTCCTGATGGACGTGTTTGTTATGCCACAAGGCACTATTCCACTCTGCCCAACACGCAGCTCGTATTAGTTCATCCTCAAACTCATCAAATTGAGCATGTCGAACTGAATCAGGCATCTCAGGCTGCCTGGTTAGAAAAACAGGCGGGTCTCGTCTTTACCAGGCTTTCCAAGCAGGGCTCGAGTACCAAACGGTATCACGGTGGATCTGTAGAAAACCTCTGGAAGTTTGTATCAGGTCAGCAAGAGGCAATTCCGTTAACCGCAGATTATACCGGGACCAGTCGGTCACCGATGTTGCATGCAGACCGCATTTATTTCAATAGCGACCGGGACGGCACCATGAATATTTGGTCCATGAATCTGGAAGGGAAGGATTTGCGAAAACACACCAAACACACCGGATTTGATTGTCTGCGCCCGGATCTGTATGGGGACCGAATTGTTTACCAGTTAGGTGCTGACTTGCGAATGCTTAATGTGAATACCAACAAATCCGAAGTCATTCCGATTTCACTGACATCTGATTTTGATCAGAGACGGGAGTATTGGGTTGAGTCACCGACAGATTATCTGGATTCTTACTCT
The DNA here is from genome assembly GCA_002717145.1 of Planctomycetaceae bacterium. Taxonomy (GTDB): domain Bacteria; phylum Planctomycetota; class Planctomycetia; order Pirellulales; family Pirellulaceae; genus UBA721. The sequence continues at coordinate 4,005 of PBCP01000069.1, forward strand.
CTAAGTGATGATGGTAAGAAACTGGCTTTGGTATTACATGGAAATGTATTCGTGGTACCAGTGGACCGGGGACGCACTACGCACTTGACCCGTAATTCCTCTGCTCGTTTTCGGTCCGTGGTTTTTCGACCTGAGTCCGATAAAGTATTGGCTTTGGCTGATGTGTCAGGGGAATACGAAGTCTGGTCTCTCGAGTCGAATGGTCTTCAATCGGCAAAACAGGTCACTAAATCAGGCAAAATATTCCGTTTCCAGCCGATTGCTTCACCGGACGGAAAGTGGCTGGCCTTTACAGACAAGAACCATCATTTGTGGATTACCGAAGTCTCTTCTGGAAAACAGGAACGCATTGGAGTTTCAGACTACGGAAACTTCTATGACTTGGCCTGGTCACCGGATAGTCGCTGGTTGGCATATGTTGCCAGTGCAGAAAACTGGACAGATCAAGTATGGTTGTGGTCGCTTGAAATGAAACAGCCGTTTGCTGTGACAACCAACCGTGCCGATAGCTATAGTCCGGCATGGAGTCATGATGGGCAATTTCTTTATTTTCTGTCTGATCGTCATTTGAATTCGTCTGTCTCAAGTCCCTGGGGGCCGAGACAACCTGAGCCATATTTTGATAATACGACGCTAGTTTATGAATTAGCATTGAAATCTGACGTCCGTTCTCCATTTCGTGAGACTACGGAAGTGGATGATGACGACCTGGGAGACGGGGAAGATGAGGGCGAGAATCCTAAACCAGAAGTAAGGATCGATATAGACATTGACGGTATTGAACGTCGAATTCGCCAACTGCCCATCAGTGCCGGCAATTTTGATGATTTAAGTGTGACAGAGAATCATTTGTATTGGGTTCATACGTCCCGGGGCGTGTCTTCCTCGAGCTCTCTGAAATCACGGGCCCGGCGATTTGAAGCTGATGTCGTGACCGTGGCAAGTAATATCGATTCATACGAACTGTCAGCAAATTCAAAGTATCTGGCTATGAATAAATCGGGCAGTTTTTATGTGGTTTCCGCTGACGGAAAACCAGCAGGCAACAAGGATGATTTGGTTTCCCTTCGCGATGTGAAGTTTTCGATTGATCCGCTCAAGCGATGGCGACAGATGTTGGTAGATGCCTGGAGGTTGGAACGAGACTACTTCTATGATCCAAATCTCCATGGTGTGAAGTGGAAAGATGTTCTGGAAATACATTTACCGTTGGTTGACAGAGTTACGGACCGAGCCGAGTTAAACGATTTGCTTGAGCAGATGGTAGGTGAACTTGAGGCGTTACATATTTATGTAAGAGGCGGGCAGCAACGCACAGATGGGGACTTCGTGAATGTCGGTTCGCTAGGTGCCGTCTTACGATTTGATGCGGATAAAAAAGGGTACGTCGTTGACCATATTTATCGTTCGGATCCAGATTATCCGGATCAATTGTCGCCTCTGGCTCAGCCGGATGTACAGATCAAAGAACAGGCAGTAATACGGAAAGTGAATGGACACGATGTGAATTCGGTCCGCCATATCAATGAATTATTACGTGAACAAGTTGGTAGACAGGTATTGTTGGAAGTGGTGGGACCAAAAGATGACTCGAGTCGACAGGTGGTCGTGAAACCAATTTCAATGGATCGGGAAGCGGATTTGAGGTATGACCAATGGGAGTACTCTCGTCGTCAGGCCGTTGAAAAGGCAAGTCAGCAACAAATCGGATATGTTCATTTGCGAGCCATGGGCAAAGATAATATCGCTGAATGGGCGCGAGAATTTTACCCGGTTTACAATCGTCCGGCACTCATCGTTGATGTACGCCATAATCGTGGAGGAAATATCGATAGCTGGATCTTAGAGAAACTAGGACGTCAGGCCTGGTTCTACTGGCAGCCTCGTGTTGGTAAACCCTATTGGAATATGCAATATGCATTTAGAGGCCATATGGTTGTACTTTGTAATGAGCGCACTGCTTCAGATGGGGAGGCATTTGCTGAGGGATTTCGAAGGTTAGGATATGGGGTGGTCATAGGTACGAGGACCTGGGGAGGTGAGATCTGGCTGAGTATTAATAATCGGTTAGTGGATAAGGGATACGCTTCTGCCGCTCAGTCTGGAGTCTTTGGCCCGGAGGGAAAATGGTTAATTGAAGGGCATGGAGTGGAGCCGGATATCGTGGTGGATAATCTCCCACACGCTACTTTTAACGGACAAGATGCACAGTTAGATGCTGCTGTGAAATACCTGCAGCAGAAACTCAAAGAAGAACCGGTCGAATTACCGCAGACGCCTCCCTATCCTGTTCGTCCAGGCTCAAAAAAGACTCCCGGCCGTTAGGCAGACTCGCCAACCGGACGCCAATCTTCGAGATGAAGTTCGACATTGCGTTGGCCTCGGAATTCGTTGATGACTGGCTTGAAGACGACATCGATTTGACCTTGTACCTGATCTAACTCTTCCGCCCAGTCCCCCTGACCAAAGGCTACAGCTCGAAGTGTCTTACCATACTGAGAAACTTTAACACTCAGGTGGCGCTCGCCACCTCCCATACGCTTGGCAGAACCTGGAACTATATCGACGTTGCTGGCGCAGAGTACAGGAGCTGGATTCGCTTCTCCAAAAGGCCCAAGTTGTTGCATTTGGACGATTGTTTGAGTTGTCAGTTGGCTTAAAACAGCCTCGGCATCGATGACGATTTCGACAATACGATCCTCATCGGTAATACTCTCCTCGATGTATTCGCAAAAAGCGGAACGAAAGGCGTCGACCTTGCTCTCTTCCATCGTGAGTCCGGCAGCTGCGGCGTGTCCGCCATGTTTAATAAGGTGTTCAGTGCAGTGTTGCAGTGTTTCGTGCAAATTACCAATCCCTCCGTTGCGTGCCGAGCCAATTCCGGGTTTAACGCCCAATTGATCCAAGGCAATCAGGATGACCGGCCGACCGTACTTTTCCGCCAGTCTACCGCTTACCACTCCAATCACGCCTGCATTCCATCCATGACCGGCTAGTACGAATGCCGGATCGTTTTCCTCGTCGTATTTTTCTTTGATCTGTTTAACAGCTGCAAGATTAATACTACGTTCAATCTTTTTGCGGTCGTTATTAAGGTTGTCAAGATAATCAGCTAGTTCCTGAGCGCGTTGTGGATCTTCGGTGACTAGTAATTCGACGCCGAGTGGTGCCTGTCCTAAACGACCAGCTGCATTCAGACGTGGGCCGATATTGAAGCCGATATCCTGAGCGTCGAATTGGCGTTTGCTTGTCAGGCCGGTTAGCTTCATTAAGGCAGACAAACCCAATGGAGGTTGGTCTTTCAGGCAGCGAAGACCATGAGTGACCAGAATTCGGTTTTCATCCTGTAACGGAACAACGTCAGCTACCGTGCCAATCGCGGCAATTCCAACGGCCATCATGAGGAAGTCCCGATGAGCAGGTTTGACTCGCGTTGCTTCACTATCGAGCTGACATAACGCCCAAGCTAATTTAAGAGCGACAGCTGCTCCGCAAAGCCCTCCAAAAGGGTAAGTGGTGCCCGGAAGTCTTGGATGGACAATTACGTCGGCATCTGGCAGTCGTTCGGCGAATTCATGATGGTCAGTGACAACCACCTGCATTCCCAATTCCTTGGCAACGTCAATCTCATCTGCGTTGGCGATGCCGCAGTCGACAGAAATAATCAGTTCGAATCCCCGTTCATGATGCCGTCGGATTTGATCGGCGTTGAGTCCATAACCGTCGGACATTCGGTTGGGAGCAAAGTAAGCAACATTCGCATGGAGTAGCGATAAGCAGCGATAGAGAATAGACGATGCTGTCATTCCGTCAGCATCGTAATCTCCGTAGATCAAAATCTTTTTACCCGCTTTGACTGCCTGATAGATTAGAGCAGAAGCTTCCGGGATTCCCGGTAATTCTTCAGGAGGCCGTAGTCCTGAGAGCTTGTTTTCTAGGAATTTGGAGATTTGATCTCCGTTATCGATTCCCCGATTCAGCAGAAGCTGTGCAACGACAGTGGGAATCTTAGCCTCTGATTCCAACTGTTTTACCTGATCCGGGTCAAAGGGAAGTATTTTCCAGCGTTTTCGCATTCTTCAAACCATCCGTGCTTTGAATGAGTGGTCCTTAGGATTGTGTACCACCATTAGAAAAGGTTCACGACTAGTTTAACCAGTCGTGAACCCGTTCGCATCTATTTTTGTCGACAGAAGTGCACCAGTGCTGTCCTTGCACGGGCGTACAGAGGTATTGAGCAGGCAATACTCTTCTGCTTATTTGAATCGACTTATTTTTTCTTCTCGACGTGTACCGTGTGACGACGCAGACGAGGGCTGTACTTTTTCAATGATAGTTTTTCACCACCGGGTTTACGCTTGACCGTGTAGTTGTAATCACCTGTTTCTTCACAAACAAGGAAGATGGTGTCAGCTTTCTTTTTACTTCGACCTGCCATGGGATCACCTTATGTAGCTCTTAAATGCCGCCAATCCAAACTAGCTTTCCGGTTGGGAGGCGATTTTTCGGTTAAAGATCATATTTTAGTCGTGGTTACCAGCCTTTGACAACGGGCTAATTCGTGGTTTTTAGCTCAGTTTGCCATCGCTATCGCACAACTGTCGCTTACACGAATTGAGATTGTTGTCAACGCAATATCATCTCAGTTAGTACAAATTCAGGGCCGTGAGCAGAAAAACCTTAATTTCCGGGGGCCAACCATGGTGTAGATTTAAAATGTAATGCTTGATTTTTGCCAATTATCCGATAGTTTTAAAGGAAGAGAATAGCCGACGTTTAGGTATGGTCGGATTAGACGATGAACAGACACGGCTGATGTTTGTTCACACAGGACAGAGAATATGTCAGAACCACACGAGCCAAATCAAGTCCCCAATGGAAGTCATCCTCCCCAGGTTCCTCCAGCCGCGCAGCCGGCATCCGAACTTTCGAGCTCTGCTCCTCCGGCTGCACCAGTGGCTTCGGCTGCACCCGCCTCAGCAACTCCTCCGGCTGAAGATCCCGCTGCTGAAAGTGAGTCTTCCAAAGGAATTAATTTTCTACTGTTCCAAGCAGTCCCTAGCTGGATGTTCAGTCTGGCCGTTCACACCGTGATTCTGGTGATTTTGGGTCTGATGGTTTTGGTTACTCCGGTTGAAGAAATGCCTTCGCTAACGTCTGTTATGACGAAGAATGATTTGATCGAAGAGATCGTAGATGATTTGACCGACCCAATTGACGAACCCGTTGAAATAACACCGACAGAAACTCTTGATGTCGAAACAGAAGTCAATCCTATCGAAGACGTTTCGGAAGTTGAAGAAATTGAAATTGCCGATGATGTTGAAGCACCAGTCGCAGCTGTTGAATTTGAAAACATAGCTAATCAAGTTGCTCCTCAAACAGATCTTTTATCCTCTTCGGAATCCGTGACTGGTTCAGGCCTAACTGGTCGTGGTGCCGAAGCGAGAGGCGCTATGATTCGCGAATATGGTGGAACCAAGGAAAGCGAAGCTGCGGTAGCGATGGCGTTGAAGTGGATCGCAAATCATCAGAATCCTGATGGAGGTTGGAGCTTTGATCATACTGCTGATGGTCGGCGAAATTGTACATGTGGAAATATTGGAACATTGAAAACATCTTTCAATGGGGCTACTGCGATGGCATTGCTACCATTTCTGGGAGCTGGCAACACCCACAAGAAAGGTGCATACAAAAAACAGGTAGAAGCTGGATTGTACTATCTCACTAGAAAAATGAAGGTGAACGGTGCGACAGGTGACCTGACCGATGCAGGTGGTCGGATGTACTCACATGGACTTTGTGCCATCACCCTGACCGAAGCGTTTGCGATGACCAAAGATCGCCAATTAATGGCACCAGCACAAATGTCGCTTAACTTCATCACTTATGCTCAGGATCCGGTTGGTGGCGGTTGGCGATACAAGCCACGTCAAGCTGGTGATACTTCAGTGGTTGGCTGGCAATTAATGGCGCTAAAGAGTGGGCATATGGCTTATTTGAATGTTCCTAAAAACACAATCGCCGGGTGCTATAAATTTCTGGATAGCGTTCAAGCAAACAGCGGTGCAACTTATGGCTATACTTCCCCTGGAGGGGGACATGCAACGACCGCCGTTGGCTTGCTTTGCCGTATGTACTTAGGTTGGAAGAAAGATGAGCCCGCTTTAGTTAGGGGAGTCGAGACCATTTCAAAATGGGGACCTAGCAAAAGTGATATGTATTTCAACTACTATGCAACGCAGGTTATGCGGCATCATGGTGGCCCATTATGGGACAAATGGAATAAGACCATGCGAGATCACTTAGTAGCGACTCAGGAAATGGGAAAAGGTCAATGTGACAACACTGGTAGCTGGAATATGGGAGCAGGCCATGGGGCTCGAGTTGGTGGTCGACTATACAATACTGCGTTGGCAACAATGATTCTTGAAGTCTATTACCGCCACATGCCCATTTATGCACAGCAGGCGGCAGAAGACGATTTCCCGCTTTAGGTTTTCACGAAATCAGCTAATCGCATCACCTCATTTAAGGTGCCTATCATGCGCATCATCCCTGTGCTGGATGTGTTAAAGGGTCGGGTTGTACGGGGAATCGCAGGGCAACGCGATAGCTATCAGCCGATTCAAAGCATCCTCACTCCCAATGCGGATGTGCGGTCAGTCTGCACAGCCTTTCGACAGCAATTTGGTATTTCTGAATACTATATTGCGGATTTGGATGCCATCGAGCGTGGTAAGCCGAATTATGATGCTTTAAATTCAGTCAAAGATACACTCAAACGAGTTTGGCTCGATGCCGGTTTTTCTTCGGTTGCCCGGCTCGATGCATTCGACCAACATTTGTCAGCGAACGAAGTCTATCGAATCATCGTTGGGTTGGAATGTTGTTCAGATCTAAGTAGCCTGTCTCTGTTGTTAAGTAAAGTAGGTTCCCGACGATTGGTGTTTAGCCTGGATTTACAAAACGGCTCTCCGTTACTAACTACAGACGTCTCAGCTGACTGGCGGCAGGCGACGGCCTTGGAAATTGCAGAGCAGGTGATCGACCTTGGCATCAGGAAGATGATTGTTTTGGACTTAGCCGCGGTTGGTACGGGACAGGGTACTCCGACGCGTGAGTTGTGCGGACACCTGAAACGGAGATATCCTCAGCTCGAGATTGTCACTGGTGGTGGAGTGAATTCCGCTGACGACCTTAAACGCCTGGAGTCGTATTGTGACGCAGTTTTACTGGCTTCTGCTATTCATGATAAACGACTGACTGTCGATGATCTAAAGCCATATCAATAATTCTGCAATCTTACTAATCCCATTCAGGACTTTGCTTGTTTAGGAATCCCTCGATTCCTATTCGTGCATGAGAAGTACTTCGAGCAGCCGCAGTCATAGCTCCGCTAACTTGTAGTTGAGTCTCAAGCTGGTCAGCTAAGGATTCATTCAGTAACCGTTTGGTCATCTGTATGGATTGTGAGGATGTCGAAGATAACTCGACCGCCAGCTGATGCGCACGGGCCCAAACCAGATCAGCCTCAACGGTGTCATGGATTAACCCCAGCTCGGTTGCCGTTTCCCCCGAAATCGGTTGTCCTGTCATCGCAAATCGGGAAGTCGCGGCTGCACCGCAACGAAAGTTCAGCATGGTAATAGCACACCCGCCAGCCAGTCCCCGCTGCACTTCCGGAATCTGCAGGGATGCCTGATCCGAAGTAATAATAAAGTCTGCAGCCAGAGCCAAAGCAGCCGCTGAGCCGATGGCCGGTCCATTGAGTGCCGCAATGATTGGTTTGGGAAATCTCAGCATGGCGAGTATCAATTCATTGAGTAACGAAATATCCTGATGTGACGCCAGTGCATCTCTTTGTAATTCGGAATGAAGCTGTTTGAGGTCCGTTCCGGCTGAAAAAAAACGTCCGGCGCCTGTCATAATGATCGCCCTTACATTTTTTTCTTGATGTAGATCATCCAAAGCCTGTCGTAATTGTATATATCCAAAAGCGGGAATCGCGTTCGCCACGGTGGGATTATTGATCACAATAGTTCCGCTGGGGACATTTTTACGAACATCGACGATTGATTGCATAAATTTTGCTCCGGTATGCCTCTAACAATGCCACTTGAGAATATATTTATTGCTCTATTGGCTCCTAGCCGATAATCTGAAGGTAGTGATTCACCGATCGCGAAGCAAGTTCCATCAGTTAAAAATAGTATTTAGTGACTTCAATGAACCCGCCTATTAAACCTTTGCATCAACAACACGCGTTTACGTCGCTCAATGGACGTTCTCGTGAAGGATTGGTGATGCATGATCGCCGCGGAATGCTAAAGGCGAGTATGGCCGGATTGGCCGGTTTGTCGTTGCCTGGACTCTTGAAGAATCATGCTCAGGCTAATTCCGCTGGCAAGCCTTCAAGCAAAGGTAAGAGCGTCATTCTGTTATGGATGGCTGGTGGCCCATCCCATCTCGACACCTGGGATCCGAAACCGGATCGTCCTTATGAGAATCGTGGTCCATTTGGCGTCACTAGCACTAAGCTTCCGGGAATTCAGATCTGTGAACATCTGCCCAAGCAGGCGGCCATGTTGGATAAAGTATCCATTCTTCGAAGTGTTGATTGTCGAGGGTCAAATCATCAACCAAATAAAGTGATGCAAACCGGAGATCGAACGGCAGCTCCGCGTGTAAATCCGAAAGGTGATAAGATTCCCTGCTTTGCATCAATGATTGCCAGGGAAAAAGGCGCTAACGATCCCTCGATGCCAGCGTATGTGGCTTTTGAGAAACATTCGTCTCATGTAGGCTACGCTGGTTATTTAGGACGTAAGTATAATCCGTTTCTTGCGAATAAAGCCTGTCGGCTACCGGTATATACCAATGTTGGTGTTGATACAGGCCAAATGTCTGGCGCTGATATCTTTGCGATGCCATCTGGGCTGACGGTTGATCGAATCCACAATCGCCGTAAATTGGTCAAGCAATTCGACCGTATGAAGAGCGGGCTCGATATTCGCGGAGATATGGAAGCTCATGACGAATATGGTCAGCAGGCAGCAGATATGCTTCTGGGACGCAAAGCTCAGGAAGCCTTTGATATAACCAGAGAACCTCAGAAGTACCGTGATTTATACGGGCAGCATTTATGGTGTCAGCAGGTTCTTATCGCGCGGCGGCTTGTGGAAGCCGGAGTTAGTTTTGTAACGCTGGACCTCAGTTATCACACGGCTTCAGGAACGTGGGATAACCACGGTATTCCGGGCGGAGTGTATGGTGGGATCACAAAAGGATTGGGGCCACTACTGCCCCTGTTTGATCACTTCTATACAACATTGATTATGGACTTAGAACAACGCGGGCTACTGGATGATACGCTTGTGATTGCCATGGGGGAGTTTGGGCGTACGCCTAATATTGGAACTCAGGATAGCGTCGATGGACGTAATCACTGGCCGGTTGTAATGAGTATGTGCCTGGCAGGTGGCGGATTGCGTCATGGTCAGGTAATAGGTTCGAGTGAACGAGATGGAAGTGATGTGAAAAGTCGACCGATCACGCCCGGCGATATTGGTGCGACGATCTATAAGCACATGGGAGTTCCGTTAGACGTAACCTATGAAGATGAAAAAGGGCGTCCTAATTTCTCGATCCTTAATGGCATGCCGATTAAAGAACTCTTCTAATTTCACAACCAGACGAGTAGTGAGCCTAGCAACTCTTCTTGCCCCTTCTCATCCTGAAATGTAGGCGGCACACACGATCGGTTATAACAGTCATAACGGTCATGACTTCTTAGATTTTTTTCTGAAATTTCGCGCATATAACCGGCCGATACGAAAGAAGCCTAGCAATAGAATCTTTCGGCGAATGGATGCGTCGAGTCCCTTTTAGAACTCATGGATTGAGGGGCTCAGTATCATGAAACGACACATCCCACTACTATCTTTCATTCGCTATGTAATCCTTAGTGGCTTTTTGGCTGCATTGATAATTAGTTTGTCTATTCGACCATTAAACGCGGAAGAGCTATCTTCGGACGTACCTCATCCGGCGGTTGCCAGAATTATGTCTATTGAAACCAATGCAGCCTCCTTTGGTTCAGGTACCTTAGTTTATAAGCAGGGGAAGCATGCTCTGTTGATCACGAATCATCATGTTATTCGTGATTCACAGAAAGATATTCTTGTCTCTTTCCCTAATGGCTTTCGATCGTCGGCGAAAGTTGTGGCAAGTGACCCGACCTGGGATTTAGCGGCGTTGCTTATTTGGAGTCCTTCCATCCATGCAGTACCGATAACTAAAAATGCTCCTCAACCCGGTGATAAACTAACGATCGCCGGTTATGGTTCGGGGCGTTATCGCGCAGTTTCCGGAGTCTGTTCTCAATATGTTTCTCCGGGTTTGAGCCAGCCTCATGAAATGGTCGAACTTAAAGCGGTAGCCAGGCAAGGTGATTCAGGAGGCCCGATCTTTAATCAAAAGGGCGAGTTGGCCGGAGTGCTTTTCGGTGCAGGCTGGAGGACAACTGCCGGAAGCTATAGTGGTCGAGTCAAAAATTTCCTTGATCCGATTGTCGGTCGAATGCAAAAATCAGTTGTGGAAAAACAGCCAATGGGAGTCGCAACTACAGACGCCTCGAGTTCTTCTGGATCAGAGCAGGTGGCACAACCACAGGCTACGATTACGGGATTAGCGATAGAGACACCGGTAGAAGTTCCAGCGGATGTAACGAATTCAAATTCGGATTTAAATGCTATCGATGCGATACCTGTCGAAAATGAACTTGTTACCCAGTCCACGGATTTAATAGAGGCAACCGACGTACCGCAGAGTACTGACAATATCGTGACACCTATTTCAGAAGAAAGTACCGAGACTGATCAAGAGATTAGAAATTCTGATTCCAAGTTGTCGGCTACTAATGCTGCTGAAGGAGAAGCGACGCTGGTGGATGAAAGCTATTTTCAAACTAAATCGCCAGATTCATCAGAGGATTCACTAGAAGGGGCAAATGTAGTCGAGGCAACCTCGGCTCAGGATGTGAATCAGGAAACTCAGCTATTGGAGCAACCAATGAGTGATTCAGCTATCGCGACAAACCGTTCGGCAGATGAAGTCATGGAGTCTCCAGAGGTCATAAATCATGACAATAACGCCGATATGATTTATCACGCAGATTCTTCGAAGATGAGTCCGAGCGACGTTGTTCATCGGATCAGCAAAGACAAAGCTGCCGATTCTGACACAGACGTTGACTCTCCATTACTTGCCCCGTCTGAATCAGTGATTGGCTGGGAGCAGTTAGCCGGCGAAACTTTACTGCAACAAATCAGAACGGTTCTGGCCGGGATTGGCCTTTTAGCGATCATTGTACAACTGGCTCGCAGATAGGTTGGATCCTATCCGTTCACGCTTGTATTCTAAGTAACAGGTGATCTCCCGCATTGTATAATGATGGCTTACCATCGTATGACCACCGCGGGTTCGAAACGTATGAGAAAGAGCTTAAGAAAACAACCTCGACGCCAGTTCGTAAATTCAATTCTCGCCGGAGCCGGTGCTCTGGCACTTCAACCCGCACTTTCAGTGCTGGCCTCACCACCAGCCAAGAACATGACGCTTGGGTTTAGCACGTATGGTTCACGTGGGATCGCGACAGAAAACGTCATCCCGATGCTTTCAAAAACGGGCTATGACGCGGTAGAAATCACCTGTACGAAAGGTTTCGATGCTGCTCCGGAAAATGTTTCAACGAAGCGTCGACAGATCATTCTCAAGGCATTTCGTGAAACCGGATTACGACTGACTTCAATTATGGAGCACACAACTCCCGCTGCCAGCCAGCAAGTCAACGATACGAACTTAGCTCGAATACAAAAGGCGGCAGAATTTGTTTCGGACATTACCGATACGCAGCAAGTTGTCATCCAGACCGTGTTGGGAGGCGGAAGTTGGGACGACAAAAAGAATCTTTTTGTCGAACAGGTTGGACGTTGGGTGGATAAGACCAGCGGATCAAAAACGAGAATTTGTATCAAGCCTCATCGAGGCGGAGGTATGGATACGCCGGAAAAAGCTTTGTGGATCATGCAACAGTTGGATAACCCGGAACGCCTACGCATGGTTTATGACTATAGCCACTATATTTACACAGGCCTGGAGCTTGTACCTACGATTAAGGAGGCTGCGGCAAAGACAGCCCACATTGCCGTGAAAGATACGGTGAAGCGGGATGATGGAGGTTTCCGTTTTGAATTGCCTGGCACCGCAGGCACGATAAACTTTTCAACTTTAATAAGGCAGTTTTATGACTTAGGGTATCGCGGCGATATTTCATGTGAAGTGTCCGGCATGGTTTGGGGAAAACCGGATTACGACCCGCGTTCTGCCATTAAAACTTGCTATGAAAATATGTCTAAAGCGTTTGAGTTAGCCGGTGTGCCTCGCCCAACCGGTGACAGATAAATCTTGTGGGCATTCACGAAACCATGAAGGATAGTACAGGGATGGTTCGCTGCATTTTTCCGGCCTATTTGTTGTTTAGCTTGCTTATTGCCGTCAGTAGTATAGAACAGATTCACGGACAGGATAATCGTCAGGCGATCCTGGATGAACTAGCTGAGGAATATCGTCCTGGTTGGGTCGGAAAGTATACAGATAGCTTCGGTAATTCACTGAGTCGTATTGACAGGACTCTGTCATTCAATTGGAAAGGTCAGACTGCAGACGCCCGACTGGAGTCGACTCAATTCGAAGTTACATGGACAGGGCTTCTCTTTGTCCAGTCGGTCGGTAAGTACAATTTGTTCGTTGAATCCAATGGCAATGTAGAGTTGGAATTCGCAGGGCGTACAATTCAAGAAAAATCCGGCCCACAAGGATTGTTGGCGTCAGGTCCTGTTGAGATGCAGTTTGGATGGCACCCGCTCAAACTAAAATACACATCTCCGCCAGATGGAGGCAGGTTAAAGCTATTCTGGCAGGGGCCAGCCTTCCAATTAGAGCCGATCGGAGAGCAGTTTTTGTTCCATCCGACCGAGGACACGATCCATGAAGATTTTAGCCGAGGAGAAGAGTTGGCACACGCGTTGCGGTGTGCACGATGCCATGAATCGCCCGTGGTACAGGATTCACTGGGTGCGGCTCCTTCCCTCATCCATTTTCGGGATTTTATTAAGCCATCGTGGTTGGTAACTCGTCTCAAGCAAAAGAGTCTTCCTCAAACGTCGCCGGATGGGGCCCAATTAACTCACCGTATGCCAGCTTTCGGATTTAGTGATCAGCAAGCAAAGGCGGTTGCGGCGTTTCTATTCCAAAATTCCGAGAATCCCAAACCTACAGGGGAGTTAATAGAGCAGGGTGATGTGGAAAATGGAAAAGTTATTTTTGCTTCCGTAGGCTGTGTTGCCTGTCATCAGGTGGACTCCCTGGGGAGTTCCGGATTGTTTGATGGGGGCGATCTGAGCGGGATTTCACTCAAACGAAAAGATGATTTTTGGCCACGCTGGTTTAAAAACCCTGCAGAGGTAAATCCGCACAATCGGATGCCCAAAATGACATTGGATAAGAAGGAAGAGCGAGACCTGATTGCCTTTTTGACAAGTCTGGAACCTTCCCTGAGTGCAGTGGAATTTGACGAGTATATTGTTGATGAAGACTTGGCAGAACAGGGAAGAAAAATCTATCAACAGTCTGGCTGTGCAAACTGTCACGAGAACAAGGTCGACAATACAAAGATCGGGTTGTCGTTTGAAAACAGTACTGGTTGTCTCGAAAGTTTGGATGCTGATATAAACCGCCCCGCCTATGACTTGTCCGCATCAAACCGCCGGGCTCTGATTCGATTCTATGAGGGGGTTAAATCGTCTAATTCGGATACAACTCAGGCGTTACTGGTGCGACAGAACAACTGTTTTCAGTGTCACGCTCGTCATGACTCACCGGGAATTAGTGCAAGTTTTAAACAAATTGGAAGAGAAATCACAGAATTAGATGCACTCAAACCTGCATTATCTCCCCCGTCATTGAATGGAGTGGGAGATAAATTACACGATCAGGCACTCAAAGAAGCGATCGCGCGAGAGGCGGTCGGCCGGCGTCCATGGCTTAAGGTTCGTATGCCGCAGTTTGGTTTTGACGACGCGAAGTTAGAAGAGTTGATCGGCTGGTTTGTTGAAAAAGATCGAGTGGATGAAGCATTCATTGCTTTACATCACGACAAAAAGGGGCCTAATCCGTCACAAGATGATCTGCTTCAAGCCGGTAGTCGTTTGGTGACAACAGACGGATTCGGGTGTACCAGTTGTCATCAGATTGGCAGTGTGATTCCTCCTAAGGCACCATTAAATGCTAAAGGCCCGGATTTATCTCTGCTCAGCAAGCGAATTCGAAAAGTCTGGTTCAGTCGCTGGGTAAGTAACCCGGCTAGATTGGTGCCACGGATGGAAATGCCTTCGGTGCAATTGGCTGTAAGAGGCGTACTGGAGAACCATTTGCCTCACCAGTTGGATGCAGTTTGGGAAACTTTGAATCAGGAGGGATTTGAGCCTCCGGCTCCAGGAGCCATTCGTATTGCGAGGCAATCTGGAATAAGAGGAGTGGATCCCGGAGCCAAAGTGCTCACAGACGTAGCCTTTCACCATGGTGTTCAATACATCAAGCCGGCACTCGTCGGTTTGCGAAACCGCCATAATCTCATGTGGGATATGGAAGCCGGGAGGTTTCTGGGATGGTGGCAGGGAGATATTGCACGCCAGCGGACTAAAGGAAAAGTTTGGCTGTGGGAAACAGCAGGTGAAAGCTGGAGCGGTTTAGATTTAGCAGATGGTTTCAAAGGTGTTCCCGACATTCAATTGATCGATGCCGATGGCAACATCGTTGCTCCAACGCCGATTGGGCAATTTGTGACCAGTCTCGATAGTTGGGAGCAGCGCGAAGATTATATTCGCTTGAACCAGCGATTTAAATTTATGATCGGTGAAAACACTCACTGGATTCAACTATCGCAGGAATTATATGAGATTTGGGAAGGGAGTCCACAAGCGTCCGGAGCGGGAGTTCAGCGTTCAATTGAGGTACGAGGCCTTCCCAAAGGATTTAAGATTCTTGTCGGCATTGCTCCCCGATCACTCGAAATCAGTGAGAATCAACGAGGATTTGCGGTAGCTGTGACCGGTCAGCAAGGAATCCATTGGGTGCAATCGGTTTCCAAACCATTTGTTGTTGATGACGACTACTACGCGATCACCAGCGACAGTGATACTTTTTCGATCCAGTATTTAAGTAATCTGGAAGTAGACCGTTTCCCTCCATTGGATGTCAAAATTGCATCACCGGCATCGGTAACACTGGAGGTGGTACCGGGAGTTACCACGACCCGATTGCCGTTTTTCGACGAATTCATGCCTACCGGAATTGACTGGGATCCCGGTGGTAATCTATGGATCACTTCATTGAAAGGCAGAGTTTGGAAAGCGGTCGATTCAGACCAGGACGGCATGGAAGATTTGTTAACAGCAGGTATCCATGAATTGGCTGCTCCCTATGGTGTGCAGGCACAAAGTGAATACATTGATGTTGTGAATAAATACGCCTTACTACGGATGTTTGATCGGGATCGGGATGGTCACTATGAAAAGGTCCAGACAATTGCAGCCGGCTGGGGGCATACCGCAGATTATCACGACTGGACGGTTGGACCGGTTTCAGATGGCAATGGAGGCTATTTTGTCACAACGGCTTGCCAGCAGGATGATCGGACTCCAGCAGCAGCTCGCTTACGCGGACAAGTCTTACATCTTGTACCTCGGAAACCAACGACAGAGAACCCTTACCTGTTTGATGTTCGTACTTACACCACCGGACATCGGTTTCCCATGGGCCTGGCTCGGAATGCTTCCGGGGCATTGTATGTTTCAGATAATCAGGGGAATTACAATCCTTATAACGAAATCAATCATGTCATCCCAGGAAAACACTTCGGGTTTATCAACAAGCTGGAGCGGCAGGGAGATCATCGCCCTCCATTGACGCCACCTGCAATCGATATGCCGCATCCGTGGACCCGCAG
The DNA here is from genome assembly GCA_002717145.1 of Planctomycetaceae bacterium. Lineage (GTDB taxonomy): Bacteria > Planctomycetota > Planctomycetia > Pirellulales > Pirellulaceae > UBA721. The sequence continues at coordinate 20,074 of PBCP01000069.1, forward strand.
TGTCAACGGAATCTGTTTTTTGGAGACGCCATTGGCAGTAGGAGAAGAGCTCGGGGGAAGTGCCTTCGGCCCATTTGAAGGCCATATGGTTGGATGTGAATACGATACCCGTCGTTTGATCCGAATGAGCTTTCAAAACGTTGGTGACACGATGCAGGGTGCAGCTTATCCGCTGACTCTCGATCAACCTCAGTCCGGTGAGCCATTATTAGGCCCGTTGGCAGTGGCTGTTTCACCTAAAGGACACCTCTATGTGGCATCCATTCGTGATAGCGGCTGGGGGGGCGCTAACAATATAGGTACGTTGGCTAAAATGGATTTTGCCACGGGTAAATTACCTCCCGGAATTGCTGAAGTTAAAGCGCATGCACGAGGATTTGAAATTCATTTTACGGCCCCTGTCGATCAGCAGCGAGCAACCGACCTCGAGAACTATTCAATTCAGTCGGCGACACGTGAATCCACTACGTCATATGGCGGTAGCGATCGTGACAGACGCACGGATCGAATTACTGCTCTGCAAATTACGGACGATCGTATGTCGGTTCGACTGAACCTTGAGGAACTGCGAGAAGGGTTTGTTTACGATCTAAAGATTCGAAACTTGAATGCTGATGACAGCGTGTTCTTCCCCGCTGAAGCATATTATACCCTTAGAACAATTCCTGCTGAGTAGAATCCGGCTCGATACACTGAGCATCGTCATTTCTGACACTGTTGACGCGTGTGGACACAACCGTCATTTCAAATTCAGACATCTGATTTTGGTTAGGCGGATTAACGACCAGTCCATGTAGTGCCTCCAGATCCTTAGTGGTTGGATCTAGCCAGGCATCATAACTTTCTGAACCAAGAATTACGGGCATTCGATGATGCAGGTTGCTGGTAATTTCGTTCGCATCAGTGGTGATAATTGTAGCTGTCCACCAACAAGGTGTCTCCTCTGTTGCCTGCGGTGGTGTCCAGATTTCCCAAAGTCCGGCAAAAGCAAATGGTTGGTGAGCGTGATGGTGAATGTAGACCGGCTGTTTAGATGATTTGTCAGGTGGCCATTCATAATATCCGTCTGCTAGGATCAGACAACGTTGACGCTTGAAGGCCTCACGAAAAGAAGATTTTTCCCGAATCGTTTCGCTACGAGCATTGATCATTTTCCCAGCTATGGAACTGTCCTTAGCCCATCGTGGAATTAATCCCCAATGCATACGGCCGTAGTGCCGTTTTCCCTGATGCCAAAGTAAAGTAGCAATCGTGTGGGTCGGGGCGATGTTGTATTTTGGGGCCAATGAAATATCGGCTGGAATCTCAAACAGAAAGTGTTCGCCTAACGTGTTGAGCGATGTCTGTAAAGTGAAACGTCCACACATTGGATGAGGCTTAAACGCTTTCTGAGATTAGGTGTTTTATGAAATCCCGTAACGTCTGTTGCAGCGTAAACTTTGGTTGCCAACTTGTATCCGTGACAATTTTCTGAATATCGGCAATGGGTAGGAAGTTTTCTCCGGGCTTTGACTCAATCGCTTCTTTGGAGGTTCTTAACATGGTCTGCAGTGTTTCCAGGATTTCACCTGATCGAACAGCTATCCCACTACCAACATTGAAGATTTGTCCGACAGTAGCCTCAGTTGCTAAAACTCGATAGGCTCGGGCAACGTCCCGGGCATCCGAATAATCAATCCACGTATGTAGATTATAGACTTCTAATGGCGATGGTTCGGAGCGAATCTTTTGTACCCATTCAGGAATCAGCAGGGAACCGCTCTGTCCAGGACCTGTGTGTTGAAAGCTGCGCGCAATGATCAGTGGTAGAGTTTCTCCGTAACGTTTTAATGCTTCTTCAGCCTGAAGTTTGCTGATGCCGTAACCATTGTCAGGAGATAGATCGTTTTCTTCCTTAACCTTGGTTATTTTGTCATAGGAGGATCCATAGACATAGACGCTACTTGTGAAGATTAACTTAGGTACGTTGGGAAGTTCTAGACAACATTCTGCAACATGTTGCGAACCCTTAACGTTGACCTGGATCGCTTCGGCTGATGGTTCCGAGTCACCACAGCGGGGGCGAACACTGATGGCCGCCAGATGATAAACAACGTCCGGATTAAACTCCCGAATTTGTTGAACTATGCCAGCTGAAGCAGGGGTACTGATATCCCAAACTCCTGTGGTCAGCTGTTGAGAAAGAGACAGGCGGCACTGATTTGTGCGTGTAAGTGCCAAGACTGTATCCCCCTCGGCCATTAAATGGTCGATGAGATGGCCAGCGACGAATCCGTTTGCACCTGTGACAACCGCTCGCACGATAACATTCCTGCTAGCTTAGTTTCCTAACTTAATTTCCCGTTCGACCCGCTTGAGGTCTTGCTCCACCATCATGGTAACCAATTGTTCAAATGTAACCTGAGGTTCCCAGCCAAGTTCAGTCTTAGCTTTAGCCGGGTTGCCTAGTAAAGTTTCGACTTCTGCGGGACGGTAAAAGCGGGGGTCAATACCGACGTGATCATCGAGATTCAACCCGACTGTTGAAAATGCAATTTCACAGAATTCACGCACGGAATGTTGTTCGCCGGTGGCAACTACAAAGTCTCCAGGCTCGTTTGCCTGCAACATCAACCACATGGCGTTGACAAAATCTCCCGCAAAACCCCAGTCTCTTTTAGCGTCGAGATTTCCCAGCAGTAATTCTTTTTGTAAGCCGAGTTTGATACGGGCTACACCGTCGGTAATTTTGCGGGTGACAAATTCAAGCCCTCGCAAAGGTGATTCATGGTTGAACAGAATCCCGTTGCTGGCAAACAAATTGTAACTTTCACGGTAATTGATTGTGATCCAATACCCATAGACTTTGGCAACGCCATAAGGGCTGCGAGGATAAAAAGGCGTGGCTTCTGTTTGCGGAGTTTCCTGTACTTTGCCAAACATTTCGCTGCTACTGGCCTGGTACATTTTGATATTGGGATTCACCTGACGAATAGCTTCTAGTACACGTGTCACTCCCAGCCCTGTAGTTTCAGCAGTCAAAATGGGTTGTGACCAGCTGGTCGGGACGAAACTTTGCGCCGCTAAATTATACACCTCGGTGGGCTCGATTTGTTCAAGCAGGCGTACGAGCGATAGTTGATCAAGCAGATCACCCTGATGGATGGTAATCTCATCACGGATATCTGCGATTCTCTCCAGTGTTTCCGTACTACTTCGGCGCATCATTCCATGAACTTGATAGCCCTTGTCAAGAAGTAGCTTTGCCAGATATGCGCCATCCTGGCCAGTGATTCCAGTGATTAATGCGGTGCCAGACATGGGTGGTGTTACCGAATGTTGGAATGCTCTTCGCGGGAAATTTAAGTTGAAGCCGCGAAAAGCAATCGAGGGTTAAATTACTCTTCTGCAGATTCATCTACTGAATCTTCAGCAGGTGTTTCCGGGGTGTCTGTTTCAGCTTCCACTGATTGGTTAGCTTGTGCTACTGCCTCATCTTCTTCGCTGATTTCCTCGGGGGGGATTCGGACGACGGCTGCAATTTGGTCATCGTCAGTCTTCATAATTCGAACACCCTGAGTGTTACGACCAACAACGCTGATTTCTTCAGCACGGATCCGTTGTATTTTCCCGCCTTTGGTCATCATCAGGACTTCGTCCTGGTCATCCACGCGAACGATATCAACCACTTTCCCGTTTCGTTCAGTAGCTTTGATATCTCGCAGCCCTTTTCCTCCGCGATTCTGAGTTCGGTAAACTTTGCCGGAAGATTCGGAGCCATCGACGTTATCTCGATTGGGGCCAAACGGCATCCGCTTACCATAACCGTTTTCACACACGGTAAGCAGATCTGCCTCGGGATCAGCTACTACCATTCCAACGACTGAGTCACCATCCTGAATCTTGATTCCCTTCACACCAGAGGTATTTCGACCCATCGGTCGGGCATCTTCCTGGGCGAAGCGAATCGCCATCCCTTCAGCAGTTGAAAGTACAATTTCGTCGCCGGGTTTTACCAGGGCAACATCCACGAGCTCATCATCGTCCTTCAGTTTGATGGCAATTATTCCACCTTTTTTAGGTCGGCTATAGGAGGACAGATCGGTCTTCTTCACTAATCCCTGACGTGTTGCCATGGTCAGGAAGTGATCCTCGAGCTTGAAGTCTCGTACAGGGATACAGTCCAGAATCTTCTCTCCTTCATCGAGATTCAACAAGTTAATGACCGCTCGACCTTTACTTCCTCGGCCGAGCTCAGGAATGTCATAAACCTTCTGCCAATAGACTTTTCCTTTGGTGGTGAAAAATAGCAAATACGCGTGGGTACTGGCAACGAATAGGTGTTGAATTGGATCTTCCTCTTCAACCGTTGCCCCCTTGAGTCCTTTGCCCCCTCGTCGCTGAGCTTTATAAGTACTGGAGGGAATACGTTTGATGTAGCCGCGGTGGCTGATCGAGACGACCATCGTTTCTTCTGTAATCAGGTCGTCCATATTGACGTTTCCAAGTTCCAAATTGGAAATCTCGGTGCGACGTTCATCACCGTGTTTATCCCGAATCGTCGTCAGGTCATTTTTGATGATGTTTAGGATGTTTTGGCGATCCCCCAGGATCTCTAAATATCCGGTGATTTCGTTAAGAAGTTTACCATGTTCATCCCCGAGCTTCTCCTGCTCGAGATTGACAAGTTGACTAAGAGTCATTCGCAGGATGGCATCCGCCTGTACTGCGGTAAGGTGATACACATCAGCTTCACCGCGTTCCAATTGAAATTGCTGGTATCCAGTGTCACCTAAGGCTCGAGCGAGCATAGAGGCTGGACACTCAATCCCCATTAATCGGGTTTTAGCGTCAGCATGACTGCTGGAGTTACGAACGATCTTGATAATCTCATCAATATCTGCCAAGGCAATCAATTGGCCCTCTACCACGTGCTTTCGGCGACGAGCTTTTGCGAGGAGGAATTGAGTTCGTCGGCGAATAACTTCCACCCGGTGACGTATATACTCTTCCAGCATCTCCTTGAGATTCAGCGTTCGAGGCTTACCGTCTACGAGAGCCAGCAGGATGATCGAAATGGTCTCCTGAAGGTTGGAGTATTTGTAGAGAAGATTCAGGACGACATCCGGATTTTCGTCGCGCTTAATATCGACGACAATTCGGACAGGTTCTTTGAGATCAGACTCATCCCGGATTCCTGAAATACCTTTGACCCGACCGTCATTTACCAAGCCAGCGATTTTTTCCACCACTCGGTCACGGTTTTGCTGGAATGGAATCTCCGAAATAATAATCCGTGAACGCCCTCGATCAAGCTCTGTAATACTTGCCTTGGCTCGAACGATAACGGTCCCTCGCCCGGTTAGATACCCCTTGCGAATCCCACTACGACCACAGATCGTGCCGCCGGTCGGGAAGTCCGGTCCCTGAACAATATCCATCAAGTCCATGATTGGAGTGTCGGGATCATCGATCAAGGTAATCAACGCGTCGCATACTTCACGTAAGTTGTGTGGAGGAATCGAAGTCGCCATTCCAACCGCAATTCCACTCGCACCATTGACCAGAAGATTGGGGAATTTAGCTGGTAGAACGGTTGGCTCGGTTCGCGTCTCATCATAGGTTGGTGTGAAATCAACCGTGTCCAGCTTTATGTCTTCAAGCATGAGGCTTGCTGCCGATGACATACGAGCTTCGGTGTATCGCATAGCAGCCGCTGGTAAACCAGCTATCGATCCGAAATTACCCTGTTTATCCACCAACACATGACGCATATTCCATTCCTGAGCCATACGAACTAATGTTGGATAAATCACACCCTCCCCATGAGGGTGGTAGTTTCCGGACGTGTCACCAGCGATTTTAGCGCACTTTACGCGATGAGCCCCGGGGGACAGGTTTAGATCGTTCATCGCGACTAGAATGCGTCTCTGAGACGGTTTGAGACCGTCTCGCACATCAGGTAACGCTCGCGAAACAATGACGCTCATCGCATAGGTGAGATAGCTGTTTTTAAGCTCATCTTCGATTGGTAGATCGATCAGAGTTCCATCCGTGTAAGCATCATCTCCCTGATTTTCATCTTCAGGAAGGATTTCATCGCTAGACAAGTGTCTGTCCTTTCAGCGTCTGTTTTAGATTAGAAAACCCCTGAAAAATAAGCCTCAAATGCTTATCCGGCAGACGTTTTTAGATCCCTGAATTCTACCAAATTTAGGGGGTGATAACAATCACCCGGGAGGCTTATTATATGAGCTCTAAGTGTATGAAAAATAAGGGCTTAGAACCAGAAGTTGGAGTTCATGCGGAGTCTGTTCAGCTCAGCTGAAAAAATATTCGAATCAGGAGACACTCAGAACTCATAAATAGGCGGAAATCTGCCGTCAGGAATTTAAATCGAAGCAGTCGATCAAGAGGGAGGTATGATCCTCCAATAGCGTGATTCGGCTCGAATAGGGCTTAAAGTTTAGCCGCTATTTGCAGGGTCTAACCAACGTTGCCACTCCAAATACATGAGGACCGTAGACGTTGTCACTGCAAAGAAGGACAAGACTAACAACATCGTGTATACGTTTAGACGGATTTTCTGTTTCAACATCTCGATTCAATCCCGTTGATTGATCACTGGGGTGGCTAGTTTAAGTTGGTGATGACATTGTCATCTTTGCGAATCTGTCCCTTTTGATATTCAGGGATGATTTCACAAACTGCTGAGCTTGGCTGAGTTTCACGAATTTGAACTCTACCCAAATAAAGTGCTCCACGATAGACATCCAGTTGATGGCCTATACGCAGTC